>CAMVEQ010000054.1:0-19702 GCA_947166545.1 uncultured Treponema sp.
AAATGATGCATTAAAAAAATAATTTTTTTTGTCTACTTTTATTGACTGGTACACTTCCATATCGTTGCTACAGAAATCCGCCGTCTTGCAGACAGCATTATTGACGGTACAAAGGAAATAAAAGGAAAGATTTCAGAGATTGAAAAGAGTTCTGACAGCCTTATCTTAATGAGCGAAAACGGAACTTCAAAAATAGAAAAGGGTGTAAGCAATGCAAAACTGCTTGAAGAGCGTTTCCATAGCATGCAGAATGCTTCTGAAATAACAGCAGACAGCGCAGGAAGAATCACTTCCATTATTAGACAGCAGGCTTCGGCAACCGAGCAAATCCTCATTACGCTAAAGCAAATTTCCGCTGGTGTCGAAAGCTTTACCCAAGCTACAGAACATATCTCTGCTGCATCAGAGTCGCTCAAAGTCATTGCCGAAGGATTAAGTTAAGGCAAGATAATTGTAGTCATGGCAAAAAATAAAAAATCCCTGTACATTTTGAAATGTACAGGGATTTTTTATTTGGTCTGTTGTGTTTATCAAGATTTTGCAGACATTTCTACTGCCAATTCTTCTATTTTTTCCAATGGTAGTCCTACACCTTTTGCAATCTGCTCATGCGTACCAAGCTTCATTGCAAGAAAGTTTCGGGCAGAGGAAATTGCTTTTTCTTCCGTAGCTTCTTTTCTAACTTCTTTCCTGATTTTTTTGCAAGCTTCTTCTACCTCAAGCATCATTTCATTCCTGTAATCAACTTCTGCTCTGTCCATTGAAAGATGATATGCCCAAGCACGTTCTTCTTCCGTTACCGTTATTTCATTATATGCCTGCTCTGCCATTTCAAGCTCCTTGGTCATGCCGTTATGCTGTGCAAATCGGGAAAGTTCCGTTGACCCGACACCCTCTGATATAAATTTACACCAGAACACAGCCCTTTTCAAGTCTTCGGGAACAGCATCCTGTGTTTTATACTCCGGCACTTTAAGATTGTAGAACCTTATCTGTAGCCTGTCCGAAAATAGACTGCCGTTATCCAGTCTCATCATTGCACGGTGATGAAACTTTCCGTCATGAAACGGGTCGTAGTCGGTAAGAAAAATCTGGTAAACATTCCTTGCCCTCTTGTAAAACTCCCCTTCGTGTATGCTGCCAGAATAAAGCCTGCTTGCATAATAAAGGGAGCGTAACCGCTGGTCGTCCTTCTGCGAGGTCAGCTGTAACTCAATGTCTGCCCTCTGACCGCCGTCAAACACACAGTTTACGTCCATTCTTGGCTTCTTTGTGCCGATAAGGTCTGGCAGTAACTCTGCATTTGTAACGGTGGCTTCTGTGACAGTCCTTCCCGTCAGGTCACCGAGTATGTTACGCAGACACGCTTTTGATGCCTTTGTGTCCCTTGCAAGGAACAGTTTGAAACCTACGTCGCACTTTATTGGAATATGCCTGTGCTGAGCTTTCAGCAATGCAACCTCGTCCAGAATGTCTTTACTGAACAGTTTTTCTTCGCCGTCTCTTAGAAAAGGATATTTTATGTTTTTCATGAGAGAACCTCCTGCTATAGTAATTGCACCAGAAGTTGCATTTTGGTACGGATTTTTGAAAAATTTTTTGAAAAAAAATTAGATGCGGGTTATTTCAACAATGGGGCAGAGCAATCTGTCCTTTTTTCTTATAATAAAAGTGCAAAATAACACAGTCCATGATATACTAAGAAGGTAGAGATGAAACGACATTTTTTCTTATTTATCATTATATTCTCAATCGTAGCAAATATTGCATTAAATGCAGAGCAAATTTCTTTTACTAATATTCCTGTACAAGACGGCATTTGCATAAAAATGGCGGAACTAAAACAGAAAGGCCTTGCTGTAGGAGTTTCAGAAGTTACGCAGGGGGTATACAATGCAATAATTGGCGAAAACTTAAGCCGATTTACTGGCGATAACCTTCCTGTAAACTCCGTGAGCTGGTATGATGCAATTGTATTCTGCAATAAACTCAGCATAACATTGGGACTTACTCCTGCATATTCCGTAAACGGCAGTACAAATCCTGATGATTGGGAATATCCTATACATTCAGGAGCCTCTATAACGACAGGAATTGTTGAGTGGAATAAAAATGCCGACGGATTCAGACTTCCAACTGAAGATGAATGGATATACGCAGCAAAAGGTGGGCGTAGCGGAGATTTTGCAGGAAGCACTGATATTGAAAATTGCGGCTGGTATTCAAAAAACGGCTCTTGGCAAGTCCACGAAGTCATGGAAAAAGAACCAAATGGTTATGGACTTTACGATACTTGTGGAAATGTATGGGAATGGTGTTGGGATTCCTATTCCCCAAAATCTAAGTACAAAGTTTTAAAAGGTGGTTGCATCTACAGCGACAAAAAGCTTTGCCGTATAAAATTCCGAGGACATATCTACCCAAGCAGGAACATGCCTAACTACTCATATTCCTGCTATGGACTTAGACTGGTACGAAGCATGCCCAACACAGAACATTGAAAATTTATATTGTAGAAGGAAGGACATTCTTTACATCAAGACTTTTTCCTTCTACCATAGATTTATATTCTTTGCCTTTGTAGCAGATGCAGATATTACGAACAACATCGGATGCAGAATCTGCATAAACCCGTGCTGTAGTAACAGCATTATCTTTCCATTCAATATCCATTGTAAGATTACCTTTGAGGCAGACGCCTTTTATAAAGCCCTCACTATTTAAGTCCGCAACCTTCGGCAACAAATTAATTACAACGCAAGAGCCAATAGTGTCATCAATCAATTCACTAGAAACAATTTTTTCTGTTGTTTCTGCAAGTAACAATGCTTTTGCTGCAATTTTATCATCAGTCTTACAGGTAACATCTTTTTTATCTTCTGCAGAACCCTTCAAAGTTGCAAGCATTTCTTTTAAGCAAACAATGTCAGATTTTGTATCATCAAGGCACAAATCTTTTACAGAACGCAAAGTTGCCGAAAAAAGTTTTATCACATCAGATTTATTCACAAATGGAGACTCTGGATACTGTGCAAGGAAGTCAACATAAAATTCGCAGGCTTCTTTTAAAAGATAAAAGTGTTTCTTTAAGAATTTTTTATCCAGTGAATATTCATAGTATTCACGTATATATGGGGCAAGAATTGCAGCTCCCATAATCCAAGTAAAATCATCATTATCATTGCCAGAAGAAACACTGTCGCCCCATATATCAAGCGTATTATGAATGACATATCCGCCACAGTGATACATAATAGAAGCAGTCTTTTTGCCTTTTTTATATGCTCGACTTAAAAGAGAAATCAATGGTAAAAGGGCCTTTTTCATGCCACTCATGCACACAGGTGCATAAAAGTCTGATTGAGAATTTCTAACTGAATATGAACCTTTCTGCAATGCTGGCAATGTTCCAGGATATCTTCCACAGGAAAGCAGAACATAGCGGGCAAAATTCCAGTCGGTATCTGTATTATCTGAAAGAGAGAAAGAAAGTCTGTTATAAAGCCGTGAAAAATCCATGATATGCTCAGTACGGAAATCTTGATACGGTTGATACAAAGCAAAACAAAGTTTTTTCAATGCTTTATCGGAACACCATGCTGCAATTCTAGATGGAGCAGAAAAAACATTTCCACATTTTCTTGCATAATGTCTGCTTCGATATGCAGTCTCAACATCAATGTACAAAGTTGCATCATCTGAACCTTCGACAATAAGGCTTCCACCACGCACAAAAACTTTTCCGCCCGATGCTGAAACCATTACCATGGCACTAAAAGGAATTCCATTTACGTTTTCAATTGCAATAACATCATCGCCCAAAGAAAACTGTCGTGAAACAACTCCGTTTTCCTGTTCGTCTGTAAAACGCACACGGAAATAAATGCTTTTAGGAATTGAAGCAGAAATATGAAATGCAATTACGTCAGCAGGGGCAGAAGCCATTGCCTCTCTTGAATACATAATGCTGCTACCGTCTGTGTTACGGGAAAAGATAGCTGTGCTTGGTACTGAACTTTCAGAAGCAAACGACAAGGATGCAACTGCTGTTTCAAAATCCAAAGTACGTTTATAGACAGAAACATTTTCAAAATTCTGACGTTCTGCAGAAGAATAATGATCAATGGATAAAGAACATGTATATGGTAACAACGATGCGCAGTGCTGAGGAACTCCAGCCATAGAGTCTGTTATAAGAGTTTCAGCTTCATCTTTTTTTGAATTAGAAATAAGTTCATGAATTTTCTTTAGATTATCAGCACAACTGGTGTTGTTTCTGTCTTTACCAGTAGAATTCCATGCAGATTCTTCCATGAGCTTTATGGAAGTGTGTTCTACGTTGCCATATATAAAAGCTCCAAGCCTTCCATTTCCAACGACAAAAGAAGAATCTACATCCTGAGCAGGAACATCATAACTTATTGTATTCATATACCACCTTACATTTTATAAGACACTTTATGTACCAAATTTGTTGCACAAAAAAAGTCGCCTCGTTGGGCGACTTTTTTCAATGTAAAACCGAGACTAGAACTTAGCTTTGCGTAAGCGAACACGTTCAATATCTTCACAGAACAGTTCACGCAAGTCATTAAGACCAAGAGCCATAAGAGCCATTCGGTCAATTCCAATTCCCCATGCAGCAACAGGAACATCTATGCCCATTGCTTTTGTAACTTCTGGTCTGAATATTCCAGAACCGCCAAGTTCAAACCAGCCAAGCTTAGGATGTTTAATATGAACTTCGATAGAAGGTTCTGTGAATGGGAAGTATCCAGGAACATATTTAACTTCTGTTGCTCCTGCAATTTCCACAGCAAACATTCTCAAAAAGCCCAAAAGTGTGCGAAGATTTACATTTTCGCCCAAAACAATGCCTTCTGTCTGGTAAAAGTCAGAAAGGTGTGTTGCATCTACTTTATCATAGCGGAAACAACGGGCAATACCGAAGTATTTTCCTGGAATTTTTGCCTTATGAAGCTGATGGGCAGAAAGTACTGTTCCCTGGCTTCTCATAATAAGGCGACGTGTAAATTCATTGTCAAACTGATAGTTCCAACCACGGCTGCCAGAATTGCCTCCATTCTGATGAACTTCACGTACATTAGAAAGATATGGTTCTTCTATGGACTTTGCGTGTGTAGGAGTTTTTATGCGGTATACGTCGTGAATATCTCGTGCAGCATGGAACTGAGGCATAAAGAGGGCATCACCGTTCCAGAATTCTGTTTCTACAAGAGGACCGTCAAATTCTTCAAATCCAAGAGAACAAAGCTTGTCTTTTACAGATTCAAGGAACTGTACGTAAGGATTTGTACGCCCAGGAATAATACGTGCAGGTGGGATAGAAATGTTATATCCGCGGAATGTACCTTTTTTCCAGTCTCCAGAAGCAAGCATAGATGGAGTAATTTCTCCAATTTCTTCACCTGTAATGCCAGCTTTTTTCAGAGCGTCTACAACCTGAGAGAAAGCATCTGTCAGCTTATAGGCTACAGTTTCACGCTCGATTGTGCGGAATGGAGTCTCGCTTACGCCGCGTTTTTTGGTAAGACCAGCCATTACATCAAGTTCTTCTTTTGAAAGAACTGTTGATTCAAGCTGATTATTTTCTGCAGAAAGGGCTTTCTGAATGAGGCTCTTTGAAATTTCTATACGCTTTGGAACTGGGGCTCCTGTATATTCTGCTTTTTTTTCAGCGTTCATCTTAAGAACGCCTTCTTTGCTTAAAGCTCCGAATGCAGAACCAATATCCTTGTTTTCAAGGGCAAGGCCTGCTGCAATTTCTGGCAGTAGTTTTGGTCCGTTTTCTTTCAAATATGCAATAATACGCTCTTCGGCAGAGCCATTTTTTGCTACAATTTTACCAAAATCAGTCAGTTCGTAATAAACATGAGGAGTTCGTGACGTTTCAGAAATAAGATTCTTACCAGTCAGCCAGCTAAAGGCCTGATTTGCGTGACCTTCCTTGTATCCCAATTCTTTAACAAGGCGGTCAGAAGTTAAGATGTCCTTGAGGCTGTAATTCAAGAGAACTTTTGTCTCAAGCGGATGCAAATTCTTTATTAGTGTTTTAATGTCTGTCACTTTTGTATACCAATCCTAAAAACAATGCAAATATGTTACCAAATCACAGGGATTTAATCAACAAGCTAGTTGATTTAATCAACATGTACAGTGCGCAAGTTCAGCTTGGCCAGTGCGCAAACTCAGCTTGACCACTGGCCAAACTCACTGTGGCCACTGGCCATAATCATTATGAGCACTGGCCGTAATCATTATGGCCAGTGGCCGTAATCATTCTACGCACTGGACAAACTTAGGATGGCAATAAAACACAAATTTTCGGTTTTATAAATCACCTTCAATTTCGTTGAACAGAGCTTCATACAGCGTAGTAACGTCATTATTAGACTTGCTTATGGTGTCAGCAAGACGCTGCGCAAGGCACATAGTAACACGATAGCCAATTAGAGGCTCTATTTCTGCAATCTTCATAAAATCTTCACGATTCATTACTATAACAGTACAGTCCGTTGCAGCCTGAATGGTTGCACTTCTTGTATTAGTACTTATGAGGGCATTTTCACCAAAGAAAACATTTTGCTCAGCTGAAAGATTTGCAAGTGCAATAATATCGCCAGAAAGGGTATTCTTAAAAATCTTTACGCTACCTGAATGCAGAATGTAGAATTCGTCACCGATTTCGCCTTCCTGTATAATTTTATCGCCCTTCTTGAACTTTTTTACGGAAAAACAGGATATGACAAGTTTCATTACCTTTGTATTAAATTCCGTAGGTTCTGCAAAAGGAGAAAACAGAGGAAGCTTTACAACCCTGTCTAAAAGTTTTTTTTCATATTCTTCATCAGTTTCTTTATTTTTCATCTTGCGTATCCTTGCCTTTTACGAATATGGCTTTTGTGCTCTGCTGAATCAATACATCATCAGACGGAGCAAGAATAGGAGCATTGCTCTTCAAAAGCTTTACTTTCTGCAGGTTTGTTACGATTTTTTTTACATCAGGGTTTTTCTGGGCTTCCCTAAGGGCTTCCTTTCTGCGCTGATAGAAGTTTCCAGTATTCATCAGCAATCCAATGAGAATGGAAGAGTTATCAAGTTCCAAGGAGTCCTTAAATTCTTTATAGGTCTTTCCTATGAATTTTGAAGGAATGTCTTCTATTATTATTCCAGAATACGCATCATTACCTATAAGCTCCATGATTACGTTACTGTATCCCAGACCGCTGGAAGCCGTAGCAAGAAGGCTGAACTCATAGTTAGAAGTCATGATTATTTCATCGCAGTGAGCCATTTCAAGATGTTTCTTAAACTTGGCATCGGAAATTTCTGCGGCAATATACACACCCTGATTTAAATTTGATATTGTGAGTGCAGCAAGAACCGTTCTAGAGTCAGTTTCAAGTCTTGAAAACTTTCTGGAACTGTCAGAAATAATAAGAGCCCTTGTAGCCGTATCTACGTGAGCACGTTTTAAAGTTGACTCGTCTGAGAAATCACCAGACACATAGCTTAACCCCTTAAAGCGTTTCTGAGCCATAAGCTGTTCCACCTGTTCCGCAGGAGCATCATTTACAAGAACAATACGCTCAGGTGTTATATCAGGATTGGAATTTAACACACTGTCCAATATCCTTTCAAAATCATCTCTCCATCCACAAAGTAAAAAATGTCCTTCCATTGTCTTTATTTTTGCCAACCCCTTATCTTTTTTCATCTGAGCATCCATGAAGATGGACGCAATTTTACCAGTAACAACACTTCCAACTAATATACCAAGAATCAATATTATAAAGCTGTAAAATCTACCAAGCGGTGTAACTACACAAATGTCATAGTAACCTGCAACGAATATGACAAGAAAGTTCCATAAACTGTCTGCAAGACTTGCCATGGAGACACCGGCTTCGTACTTAAAAATAAGTAGGACTAGAGACCCCATTACTATAGGAATTAAAATCCATAAATACGTAAGTGGATTTTTGAAGACTCTTACGGTTCTTTTAAAAAGAGACTTCAACCTGACTTTTATTTTCGATTTCTTTTTATTTGGTTTCTTTTTGTTCATAACTGCTTATATATATAGCGTATACTCAAAATCGAGAAAAAGCAACAAAAAAAGGGAATGCAACCTAGGCTTCACCTATAGCCGCATTCCCTTTGCCAGCATTACAACCGTTTATTTTGTAAAATATACGTAAGAATTGTAGCGTGCCATTCTAAGGTTTGCTCCAGAAGAATTATCTCTGAAGTACTTTGTCTTGTCCTTTGCTCTGTAGTAATAATGTTTGTAGCCGTGCTCCTGTGCAAAGTCCTGGTATACGCCCATAGCAGTATTCATTGCTTCTCCAACTTCAAAGTTAGCAGCAAGGCATTCATAGTAAAGACGAACTTCACCTGTAAGAGGTGTGTACTCAAGTGTAATCTTTACGTTTGAAGCTGTAGGATGCAAGTCTGCATACTTGTCTTCAACATTAATTGTTCTTGTTGTGCGGTCTGCGTAGCTATCGGCTCCCTGTGCAGTAGGGTCACCAGCAGTCTGTGCACATACCAAAGTTGCTGCAGATACGAGAGCAGCTGCCAACAAAGCAATTATCTTCTTCATAGTGTCCTCCTATAAATATAGTCAGTAATAAGTATACT
The DNA here is from genome assembly GCA_947166545.1 of uncultured Treponema sp. Classification (GTDB taxonomy): domain Bacteria; phylum Spirochaetota; class Spirochaetia; order Treponematales; family Treponemataceae; genus Treponema_D. Next base: position 8,665 of record CAMVEQ010000054.1, read on the forward strand.
TAACTATTTTATCAGTTTCCATAAAAAATTCAAGGTCTGCCACATACTGACCTTCACTAATATAAACTCTTGGAACCCCAATAAGTAACAAGATACCATAAATTTCTTTAGGCTTATTTTTAATGTAAATTCTCCAGTATTCACGTACTGCATTCTTCATGGCTTCGGAACAGGCTTCTTTTATTCCGTCAAAGCCTTTTTCTACAGAAGATTTGCCAATACCATGCACTTTCGGATGTGCAATGGCACTCCATCTGCGGAATGCAAGCTGTTGTGAATCTGTTCTGTCACAATAAGCCCAACACAGAAGCTTATCATCCTCTACTATAGGATTCTTATATGTAATGGGGTTCACATTACTACTGTAAGGTATAACTTCCTCAAAATCAAAATCTTCTGCAATATGTCGTGTTTTATCATAAGGCACATAGTCAAAAGTCCAACCAGAAATCATGCCAGATAATAGAAAAGGTGCAATTTCCTTTGTTCTTGCCACTGCAAAATCATACAGTCCTGAACTTGAAACTTTAGGAAGTTCATGCTTGCCCTGAGCATCTTGATCCGAAGTATTTTCAACTTCGTCCAAGCCTCCTGGGAAAGAGTCCATTTCTGCCCAAATCTGCACACGAAGCTGCTGTTTTTGAGATGGAACTTGTGCAAAAAGACATAACGATGAAAAAAAGATGAACAGAAACAGTTTTATTTGTAAACGAACTAATCGAACCATGCATTTTTCCATATTTTAATGGGATGCAACCCCATTCGTATAATAAGATACAGCCACGCCATTGCCAATCCCGTCAAATGAGTGAGATGGGCAACATTACTGCCGCCACGGAAATGACTTCCTAATTCTATAACCGCATAACCTATTACAAGTAACGGAGCAGGAACAGGAAAAATACCGTAGATTCTTATTATACTTTTCGGAAAAAGAACGGCAAAAATAAGAAGTATTGAATACAATGCACCGCTGGCTCCAACCAGATTCACATAATAAAAGCCTGAAAAGAAATAGAATGCAAGGGAAATAACCCCATCAAGAATGCCACACACAAAATAAAACAGCAGGAATTCTTTTGAGCCTATTGCACGTTCCACTGTCAGTCCAAACATTAAAATTCCAAACATGTTTAAAAAGATATGGGCAAAACCTGAATGAACAAACATATATGTAACAGGCTGCCACCAAAAGTGGTAACCAACACATCTAAATACACTAAGTCCAAGATATGCGTACAATCCAGGAAAAAGACTCACTAGAAAAAATACAAAAATATTTATGGCTATAATTAAAAACGTTGCATTAAAAAATGAATACCTAAACGGCTTTCTTATAAAATTCAATTTAAGATCCTTCTCTATGGTGCTCTATACTTGCTAACATTTCTTCATCGGCAAAAGTAATGCAGTTGCGTCCATGTTCTTTAGAAAAATATAATGCTCTATCTGCCTGATCAACAAGTATATTCGCACTTTTTGCAGGATTTTTTTCTGCAGAGAACGTTGTTACACCACCAGAAAGGGTAATGCGAAGATGTTTGTTATTATATGTAAAATCATACTGCTCAATATTACGGCGAATACGTTCTGCAACTTTTACTGCATTTTCAGAAGTTGTTTTATTAAGCATGATTGTAAATTCTTCTCCACCGTATCTGGAAGCTAAATCCCTAGAACGTATGCTTTTTTTTATTATATAGGCTACTTTTTCAAGAATATAATCACCACAGGCATGTCCGAAAGAATCGTTCACAGATTTAAAAAAATCAATATCAAACATAAGGACACTCACTGGTACATCACTTGCAAGGGCTTCTTCAAGCCTATCCGAAAGCACATTAAAGAAATAATATTTAAATTTCAGATGAGTGGTCATATCTGTAGAAGAAATCTCAAGCAACGATGCATTATTAACAGTAATGGCAGCTAAAGAAGATATATCTGCAATCTGTTTTTTATCATAATTAGAAAATTCTCCGCCAAATTCCAAATGCTCGCCCAAAAACAAAAGACCATTCATTTTTTTCTTTGTAACAAAAGGAATAAGCAATGTAGGTGCAAGAGATTCAAGCATTTTAGCTTCCCTTGTACCAGGAACCATTGTTTTTATTTCCTGCAATGTATATGGGCGTGGTTTTGATTCCAATTTTTCAATTAAAGGTGATGTTCTAGAAATTGAATAAGAAATGATAGGGTCAGGATCAACATTAATGTAATAATCCCCCATGTTATAGGCATCATCACGTATAGGGTCAAGAATAAACATTCCAGCCCCCATTACACGCATCTGAGCCATTGTAGTGTAAAGAATCGATTCTATCAGTTTAGAAAGCTCAAAAGTAGAAGACAAAGAACGAAACAACAGTAGCATCTGGTTGAGATCATAAATCTGTTTTTCATAGTCAAGTCTAGAAGGACCGACTGTATCTTCAATCATTATTTCTTCTTTTCACCCTTATTCAGTGTAACATAATCCTTCATAATATCAAGAAAAAGCTTCCACTGACCTATTGACGTATCAAGAAAATCAAACTTCTCCCTGTTTCTTGTAGACATAGTAAGAACTTTTAGATTTGTAATGATATCCGAAGTTGGCTTTTTAGCCTCAACAACAATTTCAGCAACTTTATCATATAATTTGAATATATTGAGTGCTTCCTTCTGTACAATCATCTTTGCCTCTTTTTCGATTTTATCAACAAGAGTTTTAAGCTTGCCTATAAAAGCTGCATCACGATGACTGTCTCGTACAAAACCTTCAATAAGATTCTCATCATACATACAAGAAGCTTCAAACTGATGTTCAAATGCTTCAATATGAGAAAGGCCGTCATTTACGGCATATACTTCTTCTGCAAAATCAGATTTATATTCAGGCTGATTAAAAAAGCCTTCAATTGCAATATCATTAAGCAAAGACTGAACTTTATCTTTATAATACAATGCAAGGAATGACTTAAGAACCTGCATAGGCAAAATCCAAAAGAAAGAACAAGGTGTACTCTGTTTAAGAGTATTATTCAATTCTGCATTATAGCCTTTCAACTGTTCAAGATTTTTACCTGCAAACAAAGCTTTAACTTCATTGCCTATAGTTTCATTCTGTAATTCATTCTTTAAGCGGCCTTCATCAATGACAAAACGGTTTTCAAGGAATTCACCATAACGGGCACGTTCTCCGCCTTTGTACTGAACATGCTCAGGTTCAAGTTCTGGATTTCCTTTGGAAAGCATTACAAGGTCTTTCAGAATTTCTGTCTTTAACACAGTCTTTACAACACCCTGTATTTTCTTAAGACATGAATCCAGCTCCATTTCTTTAGTACGGTCTATTTTATTACCGTTATGAAGCTGATTAAGAGCACAGACAGCGTTGCTTGTAGATTTATTCAAATCAAGATTAGCCAAAACAAAATAAAGATCCTGAAGGGAATTTTCCATCAAATCAAGAGGAATGGCTGAAAACTTAGGAAGATAATTAGGGGCAGAAGAAAAATCAGGATCAAACAGCCTGAGCGATGACATAAAATTAAAATGACAGATATCATTCAACTGCATGATATTATCAATAACCTTATCTATCTTTGAAAATTGAGAAGATTTCAGTTCTGCAAGAACTTTTTCAAGACGAACACGCTCACGCTCAAAATGACGATTAAGAGATTCTGCTTTAGAAGCCGCTTCTTTACGGTTTTCATACGAAAGGGATTCAATAAGTTTCTGAGTCTCCGAAGAAAAACCAGTCATTATCAACTGTTCTACAAAATGATGATTGCGTTCAAGGTCTTCACTGCATAATGTCTCTGAAAGCAAATCTAGCAAAGGCTTAGTACTATTAAACAACACCCTCAAAGATTCTGCAAAATTTGCCTGCAACATATCGTTTCTATAAATGCAGGGAGTAAAAGACTTCAACTCATTTTCAATTTTGCGCAATGCAACCCGTTTCTTTACTTCCGGAGAGGTCGGCATAAATATTTCTTGAAGAATATCCACTATACTCTGAAAAATTTGCATATCTTAATTCTATTCTAAAAAAGTGATTTAGACAAGGTAGGAATTAAAAATAGAGTGATAATCCTCTTTTGTACAAGCATTTACAACCTGAAGACGAAGCTTTGCACCACCTCGGATTCCAGAACTATATGCACAGAATTTTTTTCTCATTTGCAGACATGCTTGCTTTTCGCCCTTGTCCTCGATATTCATATCAAGTTCACGGAATCCCGCAAGAAGACGGTCTTTTATGCTTTCCTGCGTATAAACACCTTCAAGCAAGTACTGTTTTGTGCGGGTAAACAAAAATGGGTCACCCATTGCACCTCTCGCAAACATTACACCGTCAACTCCTGTTTCTTCCAGCATTTTTCTTGCAGTCTCGGGAGTATGGGCATCTCCACTACCAAACACAGGGATTCTACCGTTTATGAATTCCACAAGTTTCCTCTGAATTTGCCAGTCAGCTTTTCCCTCATAGCCCTGTGCACGCGTTCTTGCATGAATGGTAATGCCGTCTGCTCCCGCACTTAATGCAGCTTCGGCAGCTTCTTTCCAAGTCAAATGCTGAGAATCCCATCCACTGCGAATCTTTACAGTGACAGGGACTGTTCCAGCAGCCTTTTTTACAGCACTAACAATAGCATAAAGTCTGTCAGGTTCTTTCGTAAGCATGCTTCCAGCTCCAGACTTTACAATCTTAGGAACAGGACAACCAGCATTAATATCAATGACACTGCAATGAGTCTGCTCCAAAACCAAAGGAACAGCCCTTGCCATAACATCAGCATTTCCACCAAAAATCTGTACGGCATACTCTTTTTCAATTGAAGAGCGAGCCATAAGAGCTTCAGTTTTTTCAGAACCGCGCGTAAGAGCTTCTGCAGACACCATTTCCGTAGTACAAAACGAAGCTCCACATTCTACACACAAAGAACGGAACGCCCTGTCACTATACCCAGCAATAGGAGCAAGAAACAGGTTTCCGTCTAACTTGAGATTTCCAATTGATACAGGATGATACAAATCCATTATTCTTCCGGTAAACCGAATATTTTACAGCTGTTCTTCCACAACTGAGCACTCAGTTTTTCAATATCCATTTCCAACATTTCTGCCAAGAATTTTGCAGTAGCAGGAAGATATGCTGGCATTGTACGCTTCTTTTCGCGGTATTCTGCAGGAATCATAAACGGACTTTCTGTTTCAATGAGGATTCTTTCAAGAGGAATATTAAGAACAGTCTCGTGAAGATTACGGGCATTGCGATAAGTAAGGTTCCCTGCAAAGGAGAAATATACATCAAAACCAGCATCAAGACAGGCTTTTGCATAAGCCGCATTCTCACTATAACAGTGGAACACAGCACCTCTTGAAGGAATGCGATCCTTCAGAATTTCAAAAATATCTTTACCTGCATCACGATTATGAATAATTACAGGAAGATTAAATTTCTGCGCAAGTTCCAGCTGAGTAATAAAAAGCTCTATCTGGCTTTTTTTATCACCATACTGCTTTAAATAATCCAGTCCTGTTTCACCAATGGCGACAACATTAGGAAGTTTTACGCTTTCTTCTATGGTTTTTATCCAATCTGCTCCAGGAGCCATCACTTCTGAAGGTCCTACGCCAACAGCGTGATAAATTCCTTTCTGTGATTTTAGAACTGTATATTCTTTTTTAAAATCATGCAGACTATTGTTTATGCTAATAATGCGGTTTACACCTGCATGTTTAGCTTTTTGAATAATACGTATCTGTTCTATAGGGTCATCACAAATCAACCCTATATGGGCGTGAGTATCAAAAAATTGCATGGCTTTTCCTTAAATTGAGTAGTAAAAACAGAATAGCTAACTTTTTTTTCTATTCTCCCGATAATAATAACATACCAAAACTTACTCGTCAACTTTATTTTGGAAAATTGACATTCACAGTGTACTATGATATAGTAACAAAAGGACTTTAAATACTGGTTTTAAGGAGATTCTTTTGGCCCGCTCACGCAGATATAAAAAATTCGAGAAGAATTTTGTTTCGCATATACTTCAAGGATTAGGAAGCTTTTTTTCTGTCATAGGCACAGGCTGTAAGAAAATTCTCCGACTTTTTGATCAAAAAATAACAATAATGATTGTACCTCATGCAAACAGCAAGGTAATCAACATTCAAACAAACATTTTTGCTATGATTATAGGAGCTGTAATCCTTTTGGGAATTACAGGTTCTTTCGTTTATTTTAATAAAAAAACAATATCCAGCACTATAGAAATTACAAGACTTCGTAAAGAAAACAGAGAAACTCTTGCCAGTCTCGATGAACTCAGAGATGAAAACAACAATCTTCTTCAGGCTGCAAAACGTTTTCAGTCTTCTTTGAGTCAGTCACTTTCTCTTCTTGGAATTAACCAAAGTACTTCGGTTACCGGAGCAGGCAACAAAAACAGTGACCTTGCATCACTTTTCAGTACACAAGATATTACATCTGGATCCTTGAAAGAAACTTCAGACATCAAACAACTTACAGCATATCTTGAGGGTGCAGTACAGCCTGTAGAAGAAATCGGTGAAATGCTGAAAAATCAAGGAACTCTTTTTACAGACATTCCCAACATTTGGCCAGTAAAAAATGGTATTGGACACATTTCAATGGCATTCGGTCAGAACATTCACCCAATTACACAGCAGTGGTATATACATAAAGGGCTTGATTTTAGTACATGGCGTTCTGGAGACCCTGTAATTGCAACAGCTAATGGACAGGTTGTAACAGTAGGCTATGACGACAGTTTTGGTAACAACATCATTATAAAGCACAAGCATGGAATTTATACACGCTATGCACATCTTGCAACAATCCGAGTTCATAAAGGAGACATGGTTACACAGCGTCAGGTTATAGGCACAATTGGAAGCACTGGTATTGCAACAGGTCCACACCTGCATTATGAAGTTCATATAGGTTCCAGTGTTGTAGATCCTGCTAAATATATTAACATAAAATAACCAAATGGCATTATTCAACAACGAAGACTCTTCTATAAACAATGTAATAAGCAGCGGCTCTTCTGTAACAGGTAACATAAAAATAAATGGTTACATACACATTGATGGAGACCTTGAAGGTAACCTTGAATGTACGGGAAATGTTACCATTGGGCAAGATGCAAGAATCAGAGGGAACATTACCGCAAAATCAATGACAATCAGTGGTATTGTCTATGGCAATTTATATGCACAAAATTCTGTTCATTTACTATCAACAAGTGCTGTTATAGGTGACATACAGGCTCGTAAGCTACAGGCAGATGAAGATGTAATACTTCACGGACACTGCATTTGTCTTTCAGAAGAAAACTCTTACAACGAAGCACTATCTAACTGGCAGAATACACAGGCTGTTACATCAAAAATAGTAAAGGTGTAAGCTAATGGCAGTAGAATCTGTAAATCAGACTCAAAGCCTGTACTTTGCAGCGGTACAGACCGCACAGCAGGAAGCTATAAAATCCCAAAAAAAGCAAAAAACTGACAAAATCAAAGGAAAAATATTTTCCTCTACATTAAAAAAATCACAGGAAGAATACGAACTACTTTCTGCAGGTTTTCCAAAAGAAATTGCAGGAATGTCTACAGAAGATGCTGTAATTTATCTAAAAGATGCCGCAGATATAGCTGCAGAAACACTAAAAGCAAATCAGATTCCGCAAAATTTTGCAGATTATAGAAAAAAAGTAAGTCAGTTCATGCGTTTTGTAGTAAAAAACAATATTGAAATCAAACACAAAATGAAATATAGGGCAAACACAAAACGACACTTAAGACTTTCTCCCTATGTACAGGTAAACATTATAAATCAAAAACTAGACGAAATGGCAAAATGGCTAATATCATCGCACAGAGATACCTTAAAAATGCTTGCCAGAATTGATGAAATAAACGGACTGCTGGTAGACTTGCTGGCAACTTAACTGCTAAAATAGTACAAATACAAAACAAAAGGAATTTATAATATGTCAGACATATTTGAACAGGATATAAGCAAAGACTCAGAAGACCTTGCAGCACTTGAAGATGATAATTTAGACGAAACAGACAATGAAGAATATATATTCCCAAAAAATCTGTACAAACTTAAGCTCGAGTACTCCAGCGAAGGGGTTTACGCAACAGTGCCTTCGTCTATAAAGATAAAAACAGGCGATTATGTAATAATCCCTACACGATATGGAAATGATTTAGCACTGAATTTAGGTAAAGCCGAAGTTCCTACAGGCATAAAACCAAGTGATGTTGTAGAAGTAATTCGTATTGCAGATAACAAAGATCTAACTCATTCGGAAGAACTCATTGCAAAAGAAAAAGAAGCATATAAGACTTTCAAAGAAAAGGTTGAACTTCATAAACTGGACATGAAACTCATTTCCGTTCACTTTTTAGTAGGAGAACAGAAGGTTTTATTTTTCTTTTCAAGTGATAACAGAGTAGACTTTAGGGAACTTGTAAAAGACCTTGTTGCTGTATTTAAGATGAGAATAGAACTCCGTCAAATTGGTGTACGCGATGAAAGCCGTATTACTGGTGGACTTGGTGTATGCGGAAGAGCTTTCTGCTGTCACACCGTAAACGATAAACTTCCATCTGTAAGCATCCGAATGGCAAAAGACCAGAATCTCAGCTTAAATTCAATGAAAATAAGCGGTCAATGCGGAAGACTTTTGTGTTGTCTTAGCTATGAACACAATTGGTACGAAGAAGCCCGCAAGAAATTGCCATCCGAAGGCGTAAGAATTCATTACGATAATACAAATTTCAGAGTAACAGAAGTAAATCCAATATCTTCAATGGTAAAGATAACAGGTGAAGATGGCAGAATTCTGGAAATAAATGCCAATCGCTTTTCACGCGATGGCAATAGATGGAAGATAATCTAGAATTACTTATATATTCTTGCAACTAAAGACTCTTCATTACCTGTAAACGAATTCTTATTAAAGTCTGAATAGAATTTCACAGATGAAAAGCCAGCTTCTTTTGCAAATAGTTCAATTTCTTCGGGCATAAGTGTATATATCGGACAATCTTTCTGAACCGGAAGCATTTTACCGTTTCCAGTTTCCACGTTCTGAACTATAAAACTGGAGCCATCAGTAGATTTCCACACTTCAGAAAACAATCTTGCACGGATACTTTCCCTTACAGGTAGAGTTATCATTGGTACAGACTTATCCTTAGCAAAATTGGGAAGAGCAATAATAAAAGAACCACCTTCCGAAAGCAAATAATTACAATCGTAAAAAAACTTTTTCAATAATGTCTTGTCATGTACATAAATTATACGATCATTCAGGCATGAAATGACATTATAGAAACCTTTTCCTAAAAATTTAGTCATGTCAATATATGACATTTCAAAAAAACGTACAGACATCAACTGATTACGTCTTCTCAAATTTGCACAATAAATAAGTTCAGGGCTATCTTCAAGTCCTGTCACATCATGTCCAGAGCGAGCAAGAAAATTTTCAAACATGCCGGTACCACAGTTTACATTTAAGAATTTTACCGGCGAACCATATTCTTTTATCAATTCATCATAAAATTTCTTCTGAGACTCTGTTACAGGGAATAACTCATCATAATATTCTACTAGATTTTGAATTGCTGACATATTCTTATTATAAGTACAAAATACATAAATTGCAAATGATTTTATAAAATCATCATAAAACTTATTACTTTACATTATAATACGATGTAACGCTCTCTGAACCACAAACAAGCGTCAGAACATGATTTCCAACAGAAAGCGGTACATTCCAGCTGAATATATCTGATGCAGTTCCAAAAGAAACTCCATCAACATACAGTTCTGCAACATTACATTTTCCACCAATAGCTTTTACACACAACATCTGTACACCAGCTGGCAAAGAAACATCATATACAAACGAAGCATTATTTCGGGGAAAAGTAATTTCGAGCATGGAACCATCTATTCGGGAAGTACCATACATATTCCTAGAATTTGCCCAGTGTTGATATTCAGATGGATAATGAATCTTTATTTTATTTCCTTCCTGATAATGCCAGTTACATTTTTTTTCAATCACATCAGAAATATTAGAATTAGAGGAAATATGAACAAATTCTTCTGTAACAGAAGGACAATCTTTTGTTGGAACAAGACCAGAAAGAGAACAAACTGAAACTTTTTTATAATCCTTTGGTTTTAAAAATTTTCCAGCACCATAATTATCAGTAAGTTCATCAAGTATATCCCGGACTATTCTAGCTGGAATGCTGCTACCAGTTTCTCCAACAACAGTATCACCTCCGAAATTACCAAACCATACCCCTACCGTAAATTCTGTTGTTGCACCAACGGCAATAATATTCTGAAACTGATTTGATGTACCAGTCTTAAATATGCTAGGATACTTTGTTTTAAATACAGAAGCATGACCGAACCCCATTTCTCGTGCCGCACTATCACTAAGAATATCGCACATTATTCTTGCAGTATCAGCTTTATATACTCGATACACACCAGATTTAGTTAAGTTATCCTTCTTTTTTTCAAAGCTTGAATTTATGATAAGGCCGTCATTCGGGAATACAGAAAAAGCATGAACCATTTCAAGAAGTGAAACTTCACCGCCTCCAAGTGCCAAAGAAAGACCTAAAGTAGTTCTTTGAGATTGCAGAGACTCAAAACCAAGTTTCAAAAGCAAATCAATATATTTTTGCACTCCCATATTGTAAAGCAAATACACAGCAGGTACATTAAGGCTTGAAGCCAATGCCATCCTCATACGAACAGGACCATTATATTTATTATTAAAATTAAACGGTATGTATACCCCTTCTCCACCAAAATCCTGAGGAATGTCAGGCAATACATCCGTAGGACTAAAACCATTTTCTAATGCCATTGCATACAAAAACGGTTTCATTGAACTTCCAGGCTGATTAAGAGTAACAACGCCATCTACTTGCCCACTGTGTTCTTCATCATAAAAAGAAGCGTTACCGACCC
>CAMVEQ010000055.1:0-19530 GCA_947166545.1 uncultured Treponema sp.
AACTTTTAGTATTCTACCCATAAAACTTCTCCTACCGTCAATAATGCTCTGTTATATCTATATTTTACTTGAATTTTACAATCTGTCAACAAAAGTGGGACTTCGACACATTGTAGGATTTTGTCATGTTAAAATTGTGTTTTCGGCATACAATTTTAAAGCTGTGTAGCACCCACTTTCTGAAGTTTTTGTTCCAAAAAACTTCTACACATTTTTAAGTATTTTTTATGACAAAAATAGGGAAAATGTTAAATTTTGGGCAATTTTTACTTTTCAAATGCGATAATGTGCACTATTCACTTTGAGTAGTGTACTCTATTCATTTGCGATAGTGTACACTACACATTTTGAACAGTGTACTCTGCACATTTTGAATAGTGAGCAGTACACTTTTTAAACAGGTCTACTCTTCTACAGAGTCAGAAGGTTCTGTTTCAGTTTCTTCTTCTGAAACTTCCTCTTCAAGGTCAGAATCGTCAAATCCGTCGGAATCATTTGCATCATCACCACTTTCTGGGCTAAGCATATCCTCATGGATTTTTATGTCATCCTGAATTTTGGAAATCTTTTCCATAAATGCCTTAATGTCGGCATCCGCAGCTGTTACTTCTGCATCTTCAAAAGTAGAAAACTTGTCATATAAAAATTTTCCAAGCGAATAATACTCTTTTGAAAGCTTCCTTTTAAGCTGAGCAAGCTCAATACGCTGTACAGATTTATCGCCAAAAGCACTGATTGCCTTTCCTGCAGACACTAAGCCCTTCTGCGACAAAACAACGCCTTTATCTATGTATTCAAGTATTTTTTTTCCTACTTCCCCAGTTTTTCTGGAGAATTCTTCTTTTTTGTCAGATGTTTTATTTTCTTCATCATCCATATCGTACTCCTTATAAACAGATTACCACATACTTCTGCAAGTCGTCAAATCAAAAGCTGTAGTCTTATTGCAAAAGTTCATGCAGTAATCTATTATATCATAAAATGACTTCACAGGAAAAACAAAATATATATCATCTTTTTAAAACAGCTGCCAGCTGGACTCTTGGGTACGAATGTCCAGACTTTAAGGATGCTCCAGATTTTAAAGATGATATAATTGTAAAAACAAAAAAAGCAACATCTCTTTCTGATGTTGCTGAAAAAATTTCCACTTGTAAAAACTGCATTTTAGGAACAACACGCATTCATACCGTTCCTGGAGAAGGCGTTTCAGAACCTTATGTAATGGTCATTGGAGAAGGTCCTGGTGAAGAAGAAGATAATACAGGCAGACCTTTTGTTGGAAAGGCAGGACAGCTGCTAGATAAAATGCTTGCTTCTATCAGTCTAGACAGGGAATGTAACTGCTATATTGCAAACATTGTAAAATGCCGTCCTCCTCACAACAGAACACCTCTTCCACAGGAAGCAGATGCCTGTTCTGGATATCTTCAGGCACAAATTCACATTGCAAAACCAAAAATGATTCTTGCAATGGGCAGAACTGCAATTCAAAATCTTTTGCATACTACAGAAGGAATTAATGCCCTTAGGGGAAAATTCCTTGATTATAACGGAATTCCGTTAATGGCAACTTATCATCCAAGTGCCTTGCTAAGGGATGAACAGCTAAAACGCCCTGCATGGGAAGATTTAAAGCTTTTCCGTGCAAAACTGGAAGAAGCTTTTCCAGACTATAAAAATTCTTTTAATGCAAAGCACGCACAGGTTGAAAACTGATGTTTTTTATAGAAGCTGCTGTTAATGTACCTCTGAATCAGACATTTACCTATAAATGCGAACAGGACATGCCTTTAGAAAAAGCTTTCGGAAGGCGCATAGAAGTACGTTTTGGCAACAGAAAAACAACGGCTTTTGTAGTTTCTGCCTCTGAGCAGATTCCTAAAACCTGTGCAGTCACTGCCGATAAAATCCGCCCTATTACACGCTTTATAGATGAAAATCCAATTCTTACAGAAGAACTTTATGAAACTGCAAAATGGATGAGTAATTATTATATTGCATCCATTGGTGAAGTAATTTTTTCAATGATTCCTTCTGGCAAAAGGGAAACTGGAACCGCAGGTTTTGGTTTTGAAGAAGATTATGCTTTTTCCGAAAAAATTGAATTGAGCCCGGAGCAGATTGCAGCTACGGAAGGCATTCTGAACAATGCCGACAACAGATTCTATCATTATCTTTATGGCATGACTGGCAGCGGAAAAACGGAAGTGTTTTTATCCGCCGCAGAAAGAGTTATGCAACAGGGAAAAGGGGTAATTTATCTTGTGCCAGAAATAGGCTTAACACCACAGGTTGTACAATCTGTAATAAAAAGATTTGGCAACACAGCTGCGGTAATTCATTCAGAACTTACGCCAAGCCAGCGATTAGGCGAATGGAAACGCATCCTTGCAAAAGAAGCAAGAATTGTAATTGGTGCAAGAAGTGCTATTTTTGCGCCTGTGCCTGATTTGGGGCTTATTATAATAGATGAAGAGCATGACGGTTCTTATAAATCGGGGTCTTCCCCACGCTATCATGCACGGCAGGTAGCTATGCACCGTTCCTCCTGCCTGAAAATTCCTCTTGTAATGGGGTCTGCAACGCCTTCTGTAGAAGCTTATTATTCAATGCAGACAGGAACTATTAAAAAGCATGTTCTTACAAAACGCTTGGCGGGCGGAAAAATTCCAGAAATTACTGCCGTAAACCTTAGTCTTGAAAATTCAAAGGACGAAAGCATTTCTGGTAATCTTTTTAAGGCAATGCAGGACACTCTTAGTCAAAAACGACAGATTATTTTATTTTTGAACAGACGAGGCTTTACGCATTTTTTCCGCTGCAGTACTTGCGGATTTGAAATGAAATGCAAAAACTGTTCTGTTGCCATGACTTACCATAAAAAAGAAAACCGCCTTCGCTGTCATTACTGCGGATATTCTGTTGTTCCACCTACGCAATGCCCGGAATGCGGTTCTTTGGATATAGGATATTCGGGTTTTGGTACGGAATATATAGAAAATGAAGTTAAGGCAAAATTTCCGAATGCTTCTATTATAAGGATTGATACAGACAGTCTTACACACAAGGGTGAACTGAAAGAAAAAATAGACGCATTTAAGAAAGGTGACTATGATATTATGCTTGGCACTCAGATGGTTGCAAAGGGGTTGAATTTTCCAAAGTTGCAGCTTGTCGGTGTTGTACTTGCAGATACAACGCTTCATTTGCCAGACTTCAGGGCTTCGGAAAGAACTTTTTCTCTCATTACTCAAGTTGCAGGCCGTGCTGGTCGCTATTTTCCAGACGGCAAAGTAATTGTGCAGAGTTTTTCGCCAGACATGCCGCCTATAGACCTTGCGGTGCATAATAATATTGATGCCTTTTATGAAGCTGAATTGCGGCAAAGGAAAATATTGCAATTTCCGCCATACACTCGCCTTTTGCGTCTTGTATTCCGCTCAGCTGTTGCAAGTGCGGCAGAACAGGCTGCACAGGGGGCTTTTAATATTCTTGAGCAGACACGGACTAATGATGTTGAAATTCTAGGTCCTGCAGAATGTCCTCTTGAAATGATTGCAAAAAATTACCGCCATCAGATTTTGCTACGAAGCAAGTCTATTGCTCCTTTACAAAAGATGGCGGCTAATTTAGTTTGGAATTATACTGTTCAGCAGAATGTTTACATTGAAGTCGATGTAGACCCTGTAAACATGCTTTAGCTGTACGCTGATTATATGTTAGTTATATGTGGCGGCGGATGCCGTCAAACTTAATTGTCCACAAAAAAAGTCCTGTAGGCGGTGCGGTCATTAAAGCTCGGCTGCGGTCGCAACTGTCTAGAATCTCCTTAAAGTAAGAAGGCTCTTTGCCTTTCTGCTCGCATTGAATGAGAGTTCCTGTAAGGGAACGTATCATGCGCCACAAAAAAGCGTTTGCTTCTATTTCAAATACAAGAACATCTTTATTGGAACTATCAACGAAAAAACGGGCGTTATCTATGTAGCGTTTTGTAGATATGCTTTGATCGCCTGCTGCGGAAAATGTTGCACAGTCCAGTTCGCCATGCAAAAATGAACACATTTCATTTAATTTATCTATATTCGGGCGGTTAGGAATGTACCACACAAATCTTGTATCTTTTGCAAGAGGCACGCTTTCTGTATGAATAAAATAGCGGTACATGCGGGAAGTTGCATTAAAGCGGGCGTTAAAATCCTCACTCACCTTTTCCGCTTTCATGATGCGGATATCATGCGGTAAAAGTCCATTTAAGGCACGTACATAATTTTTTTCTGGAATTGTATCTACAGGAGACAGGAAATTGGCTGCCTGACCAGCGGCATGAACACCGCTGTCGGTACGCCCGCTGCCATACAGATTAATATGACAACGGAACATTTTTTCTAATGCGCTTTCAATTTCTCCCTGTATTGTACGGACTGGCTGACCTGCATCAGATTTATCCTGCCGCTGCCAGCCACAAAAATCCGTACCGTCATAGGAGATTGTAAGAAGAATATTAGTCATCGCCGAATATATTGTTTGAAGAAAGCTCTTTAGACATGTCATCATAAAGATTTTTTGCAACTTCAAGCAATGGTCCCGGTTTTTCTTTACTTGACTTTCCTAATCCGAAAAGACGGGCTATGGCGCTCTTAAATTCGCTAAGCTTTTTAAGACGCATATTTTCATCTTCACGCTGTCCGTATTTATATTCAAGCAAACCACACAAATACAAAACACCATCATAGCCGTAATTCTTATCCATATCTGGTCCAAGATAAGAAAGAGACTCTATTGATTCAAGACGGGCAGATTCATTTACCATTGTCTGCTGGTAAAAGAACAAAGCTTTGCGGTAGAATACTTCTGCAATATAGCCATAATTGTGGTCAGGACATACTGTATCAAGATCTTTACAAAGCCAGGCAAGACGCAAAGAGGTCATTGCCCGCTTAAAAGATGGTGCATAGGCAAGGTCAACTTTTTCATAGCAAAGCAATGATGCATAATATGCGGCGGCTCCGTCAAAAAGGTTCTTATTGCCTTTTGTATTGAAATACGGGAATATTGTCTCAACTTCTTTTTTACGGTTGTCTTCATCATCAAGAATACGCTCCAGAGATGGTCCGTCTTTTATTTCTGTAAAATCTTTCCAATAAAAAGCTGCACAGCAGTATGGACAACATCCTACATCGTAAATCAAAGGATATACTCTGCCGAATTTCTTTGACGGTTCAAAAATACGATGAAGTTCATCAGTCAGTTTACCTGCAATCATACGACCACCGCCTTTATGCATAACTTCCTGATCAAACTGTTTATTACATACAGGACAAGTGACCTTTTCTTTTGTCCAATAAGTTATTGCAGGTTTCTTTTCACCTTCGTCAACTTTTGAACTTTTTACCATACATTACCCCCGCTCTATTATTACGTATGCAACCGCATATTCTTTTTCATGACTTAAAGACACGTGTATTTTTGCATCTTTTCCACAGTTTTTTTCTAATTCAACCGCAGCGTTACCTATTACGCGCATAACAGGTTTTCCATCCGCATCTTTTTCTATATATATATCGGTAAGTTCAAAGCCTTTCAAACCTGTTCCTAAGGCTTTTGAAAAAGATTCTTTTGCAGCAAACCGTACCGCATAGTATTCGCACTTACGCTGTAGACTGCTTGTTTCAACAGTCATCATTTCGTTTTTATTAAAAAAACGCTTTATAAGGCTGTCATTTTCAACCCATTTTACAAAGCGAGAAACTTTTACAATATCGCACCCAATTCCATATATCATCAGTACAAATCCGTTCAGAACAAAGTATCTTCGGCTTCAACTTCTACATTCTTGCGGATAGCTTTTACAGAAATTGATTCCAAAGTCTGAGATACAACCTGTACATTTTCAGGAGCAAATACGAAAATTGGAACAAGAAAGTTTCCTTCCCCGTCAACAGCAGAACAGTTTGCACTTGCAGAAAAATCGTTTTTCTTTAGATTTTCTATATCAAGCAGACGGCCTTTTATGGTTATGTCCATCGAAGGAGCTTTTGTTACTATTGAATAATCTGAATCCAGGGAGTCAAATTCAACAACAAGTCCGCTGATTACTTTTCGTTCAGATATTGACTGAATGTCTACATTTACGGTAACATAGCTATCAGAAACCTCAACAAAACTATTAATGTCAGAAAGTGCAACTTTTTTTCCAGTCACATTTCTTGCAACTCCATCAATACTTATAGCTTCCGTCTGAACACTTTCAAGATTTTCAATAACGCTTTTTGGACCGTGGACTTCAACAGTTGTAGGGTCTACATTTACAGATACACGTTCATATCCGTGTGCTGGCTGTCCGAAAATAGTTGGAATGACTTTTACATAGCCCATCATTTCTTCTTCTACAGAAAGAGAGATATGCTCAGGTTTTACAGATATCTGCAATGGATGAAGCTGTTGCAGAACTCTTTCATCTGGGACAACTTCGACAAAAAAATTATAAGTTCCAGCTTTAACTTTAGAACTTATGTCAACATAGGCGGAAAGATTATCTGATGAAATGTTAGAAAGAATGCTTTTATTACCTTTTAGTGTTACTTCTACAACTTTTGGCACTTTAGAGCCTGCTTCTACCATTATTACTTCCGAAGATTTTACATCAAGAGGGACTGTGTAGGTTTCTGAGCCAAAAGCATTAATCTGATAATATACATAAACAATAAGGGCAATAAAAATGCATACGACCTTTATGCGCAGGTCAAAAAATACGAGATCCTTGAACTGCTCAAATTTTGACTTTTCGCGTTTATCAAAATTGCTTCCGTTAGAATGTTTTTTGTTCATCGATGGAATCCTCAATTATTTTATCTTCCTGCTTAATATTCAACAATTTTTCCAAAATACGAACAAGTTCACTTCTTGTAAGGTCGTAATGCAATTGAGAATCATAAGCCAGACTGATAGCTCCGGTTTCCTCACTGACTACAAGGGCAACGGCATCACTGACTTCGCAAATTCCTAAAGCAGCTCTGTGTCTTGAGCCGAAAGTCTTTTTAATATCGTACTGTTCACTTGGAGGAAGGAAACATCCAGCGGCAACAATCTTACCTTCCCTAACAACGCACGCACCGTCATGAAGAGGAGTATCATGCCCGTAGATTGTGACAAGCAGAGCCGAAGAAAGATTTGCATCCAGCCGAGTACCACCACTCTGCATAAAGTTATCAAGCTTTGTCTGGCGCTGAAAAATTAAAATCATGCCGCGGCGTTTTTTTGAAAGGGTATCTGCCGCAATCAAGGCTGCATCAACATAAGTATGCTTTGTTTTTTTTCCAGGTGAAAAAAGATTTGTCTGTCCAAGCTTAAGGAACATCTTTCTGACTTCAGGTTGGAATACAATTGCAAAACCGACTGCAAATACCAAAAGCATTTTATCAAGAAGCCATTCCAAGGTTCTGAATTTCAAAGCTTTTACAAGGAAATAGCAAATTCCTATCAAAATGCCAGCCTTTAATATCTGAGCGGAATTTGTTCCCATTATGATTTGATACGCCTTGTATAAAAGGAACGCCAGAATACCTACTTCAAGAACAGGTTTTACAATTGTCTCATAGATATTTATTACATATTGAAGATGTTCCACCAATTTACTCCATCAGTAATTTTAACACGTCAAGCGTATTACGGCAAGGTTTTACATCATGAACGCGTACCATAAACGCGCCTTTCAGGACTGAAATAATATCAGCGGCAAGAGTTCCATACAGTCTGTCTTCAACAGGTTCTCCTGTCATTTCTCCAATGCATGTCTTTCTTGATAAAGCCATGAGGACTGGATAGTTTCCTGCACACAATTCACCGCAGCGGGAAATTAAAGTCACATTTGCCTCAAGATTTTTGCCAAATCCAATGCCAGGATCCACAATAATCTTATCTTCTGCAATTCCTAACTTTTGTGCGTAAGAAGCACGCTCAGAAAGATAATCACTAACTTCATTAAAAACATTTTTATAGGATGTATCTTTCTGCATATTCTGAGGAATTCCACGCTTATGCATAAGAATGACAGGCAATTTCTTTTCCGCAGCAAAAACACCTAAAGACTCATCATCTTCAAGGGATGAAATGTCATTTACAATATCGGCACCTTCATTATAAGCTGCTTCCATAACAAGCTTACTGCGTGTGTCTATTGAAACCGGAATAGAAGAATGCTTTCGAATTTCACGTAGAACTGGAACGATGCGATTAATCTGTTCCTGCTCTGAAACATATTCAGCACCAGGTCTTGTAGATTCACCACCTATATCAAGTATATCAGCACCTTCTTCTATAAGATTCAATGCTTTGTCTGCACCGCCTCTACTTCCGCTAAAAAAGCTATCAGGAGTTACATTTACAATCCCCATAATAAAGGTAGGGCGTTCTGTAGTTATATTTTTATCTTTTAATTTTAAAATCTGACCCATGATTATTTTTTTCCTATATCTTTTAATATTGTTTTTGCAATAAACTCAGGATCCAAGCCCGCTTCTTCAAGAATCTGAGCACGCGAACCATTTGTCGTAAAGTGATCAGGGAATGCAAAAATTCTTGTCTGAACGTTGCTTGTATAAGTATTTTTATGTAAAACAACATCAAGATACTCGCTAATGCCGCCAATGCGTACGCCATCTTCAACAAATACTACAAAATCATACTGGCGGACGATTGAAACAAAATAGCTTTCATCGAAAGGTTTTATGAAGCGAAGCAAAAATATATCGGTCGGAATTCCTTTAAGCAAAAGAGAACGAGAAGCTGTAAGAACTTCGCTGTAAATACTTCCTGTACATACAAATAATATTTTTTTTACAGGCTTCTTTTTTTTTGTTTTTTCCAGTTCATAAGAAAGATTTGCACTTACAGCAGGAGCAAAATCATCACTATGAAGAAGAATACCTCTTCCAACATGAATATCCTTAGAAAAAGCAGGAATTTCAGACGGACAGGAAAGCTTTGGCCAACGGATGGCTACAGGTCCTTTTGCTGTATGCAAAGCCCAGTCTAAACAGATTCCCAAATCATTTTCACTTACAACAGAAAGAATTGTAAGATTAGGAACAGGACGTAAAAGGCTTATATCAAAAATGCCCTGATGGGTTTCGCCATCGGAAGGAACTGCACCACAACGGTCAAATACAAAAACTACATGTCTGTTCTGTAAAGCAATATCTTCTATAATTTGGTCAACTGAACGCTGTATGAATGTTGAATAAATGGCAACTACAGGAAGATGACCGCCTGCAGCAAGTCCGCCTGCAAATGTTACGGCATGTTCTTCTGCAATGCCTACATCAAAAAAACGATCCTTGAAGTGTCTGGAAAAAGCATCAAGCCCAGTACCTTTGGACATTGCAGCTGTAATAGTTGTAATCCTGCTATCTTTTTCAGCTAGAGCTACAATCTTACGGCTGAATGCTTCTGTAAAACTGAGCATATCGAATTTTTCCATTACACCATCCATGATGTTAAAGGCACCAACTCCATGGAATGAAGCTGGATCATTTTCTGCGGGGCTATAGCCCTTACCTTTTTTGGTAACAACATGCATGACGACTGGCTTTCGGATTTTCTTGACACGCTGTAAAGTACGTTCCATCTGCTCAATATCATGACCATTCAACGGACCTACATATTCAAAGCCCAAGTCTACAAATAAATTATTGGTAAGCAAAAGACCTTTTAAGCCACGCTTCATGCGGAAGATAAGCTTTCCGACAAATCTATTGAAATAAGGAATTTTATCTACAAACCTATCTATTTTATATCTGATTGTCTGATATGGCACAGACATAGTAAGATGCGAAAGATATCTTGATATAGAACCAGTATTAGGGCTAATGGACATCTGGTTATCGTTAACAATTACAATAAGATTTTCTGAAAGCTGACCGGCATGGTTTAACCCTTCGTAAGCCATACCACCTGTAAGCGCTCCATCACCAATAACTGCAATAACTTTGTCATTTCTCCCCTGCAACTTCCATGACGCAAGAAGGCCAAGAGCGGAAGAAATAGAAGATGATGCATGACCTGCATCAAAAAAATCATGAGGGCTTTCTGAAATACGAGTAAAGCCAGACATTCCGTTTTTTGTTCTTAGAGTTGGAAATATATCATAACGCCCAGTCAAAAGTTTATGAGGATAAGACTGATGGCTAACATCCCATATAATAGCATCTTGAGGACTGTTAAAAACTCGGTGAAGAGCTATTGTAAGCTCAACAACACCAAGATTACTGGCAAGATGTCCTCCATTCTTTCCGACAACCTCAATAATCTTGTTCCTCATTTCCTGTGCAAGAATTTTTAATTTTTTTTCTGGTAGCTTTTTTAAATCCTCAGGAGAATGAAGTGTTTGCAGAAGCATAAAAAAACTCCTTAATACCAAGTATAAACTAAAAAAGCCGGGACATACCCGGCCGCTAAGGATTTACATCCTCTGATTCGGTGCACAACAGTTACACATTACTTGCTTCTATGACGATTACGTCTAAGCATCTTCTTACGCTTATGTGTAGCTATTTTTGCGCGCTTTCTTTTCTTTCCACAAGGCACGATAGGACTCCTTCAAAATAAGTGACTTATATTATGAATTGTTTTTAAAATCACGTCAAGTAGTTCGAAATATTTCTTCCATACATGACAGATAACTGTTTTAGAAGGTCAGCTTCTTTTTTATCAAGCAAATCTAAATCCATACGCCAAGCCCAATTAGAACCTGTAGTTGAAGGCATATTCATACGCCCCTCATTACCAATGCAATATATATCCTGCAAAGGTATAATGCAGGTCTGTGCTGTAGAAGCAAATGCCGCACGAATCAGTGCAGATGTAAGTTCTTTTACACTTGCAGTTTCTGAAAGACCAAAATAATTCCGCACACTCTTACGACATTCTTCAGAACAGGTAGCAAAGTATCCCACAGTAGTATCATTATCATGAGTTCCTGTATAAACAATATTATCAGGACTTACATAATTATGCGGCAAATCTTTATTTTTAGAACTTTCCACTGTCCATTTATCATTATTAAATGCAAACTGCAAAATCTTCATTCCTGGGAAACCACAATCTGTACGGATTTTTTCTACTTCATCAGTAATAACACCAAGATTTTCTGCAATAATAGGAAGAACTCCGAGTTTTGCCTTAATTGCATCAAACAAATCTTTACCAGGACCTTTTATCCATTCACCTTTTATGGCATTAGGAGAACCATAAGGAATCTTCCAGTAAGCTTCAAAACCGCGGAAATGATCTATGCGGATAATATCAACAAGAGACAACATCTGCTGTATGCGATTTATCCACCAAGAATAATTATCTTTTTTTATTGCATCCCAGTCATACAAAGGATTTCCCCACAACTGACCTGTTGCAGAAAAATAATCAGGAGGAACACCAGCACAAGTTTTCTGGAGCAGAGTATTTTCATCAAACTGGAAGAATTTTCTGTTTGCCCATACGTCTGCAGAATCTGCAGCAACAAAAATTGGAATATCACCTATTATTTTAATTCCAAGAGAATTGGCATGTTTTTTCAAAGCTTTCCACTGTGTAAAGAAAAAAAACTGTATAACCTTTATCTGCTCTATATCATCAGTATGTTCAGCATCCCATTTAGAAACAGCAGACATATCATGAGAAGCCAAATCTCTTGGCCAAAACTGATTCCACATACTTGCTGTTCCAGATATGCCTTCTTTTTGAGCTTTAGCATCATAGAATTTTTTTATGCTTGTATAATCTGCATAATTATTCAGCCATATAGAATTATCATTTTTAAATGCTTCGTATGCAGTTCTGTCTTTCTGATTACAGTTTTTCAAAAAATAAGCTGCACAAGTATAAAGAAGTGGCATCTTCCCCCATACTACAGAACCAAAATCAACTGTTCCGCTACACTTTATATAATCAGGAGGAACTACATCTTCTTTTACTGCCCATCCTCGTTTTACCAAATCATCCAAATCAATAAGCAAAGGATTTCCTGCAAATGTAGAAAAACTTGCATAAGGACTATCACCATATCCTGTAGGTCCAAGAGGTAGAACCTGCCACAATGTTTGTCCTGCAGAATGCAACCAGTCTACAAACTTAAATGCATGAGTTCCCATAGTTCCTATTCCCGGTGTTCCAGGCAAAGAAGTAATATGCAGTAATACACCGCTGTTTCTTTCGTTCATATAAAGCTCCTTATATACAATCGCCCAAACACCAGAAATAAGATTAGACCTGCAAGAATACCGACAGTATCCTCACAGGTCTTGCAAAACTTATTCAGTAGGGCGTTTCTTTAATTTATCGCTATTAACAACAGCCTGTCCTTTTCCAGCCTTCTGTTCCATCATAGCACGAACTTTTGAAGGCAAACCGAACAATGTAATAAAGCCGTCTGCATCCTTATGATCATACAAATC
Organism: uncultured Treponema sp.; assembly: GCA_947166545.1. Taxonomy (GTDB): domain Bacteria; phylum Spirochaetota; class Spirochaetia; order Treponematales; family Treponemataceae; genus Treponema_D. Next base: position 12,453 of record CAMVEQ010000055.1, read on the forward strand.
ACCAGTAGCAAAACTTGCAATACTTTCATTGTAAAGGCTATAAGGAGAAGAACTTCCAGCTCCTCTCATAGTGCCCTTATACAGTCTGAGTTTTACCCATCCTGTAACATTTTCTTCTATTTTGTCCTGGAAAGCCATAAGACCTTCCATCAAGCTTGTAAACCACTTTCCATCATAAATAAGTTCACTTTCGCGAAGACTTACATGCTGCTTAAAGTGATATGTGTCACGATCAAGACAAAGATGATCAAGCTGCTCGTGAGCATACATAAGAATTGTTCCGCCTGGAGTTTCATATACACCACGACTCTTCATTCCAACAACACGGTTCTCTACAAGATCAATTACACCAATACCGTTTCTTCCACCAATTGCATTAAGTTCCTGCATGATTTCAAGAGGAGACATCTTTTTATCATTTACAGCAACAGCTTCACCAGCAATAAAGTCAATCTTTACATATTCGCCATCAGAGCTTTCTTCAGGAAGCTTTGTTTCCTTAAGCATATTTTCCCATTTTGGCTCATTTTCAGTTTCCTCAAGCTCAAGTCCCTCGTGGCTGATATGCCAAATATTCTCATCACAAGAATATGAATTAGCCTTTTTCATAGGAACAGGAATATTTCTATCTTCAAGGAACTTCATTTCATCTTCACGGCTCTGCAAAGTCCACTTAGGATCACGCCATGCAGCGATTACCTTCAAATCAGGAGCAAAAGCCTTCATTGCCATTTCAAAGCGAACCTGATCGTTTCCCTTTCCAGTTGCACCGTGACAGATTGCAACAGCTTTTTCCTGACGGGCATATTCAACCAAAATTTTTCCAATAAGAGGACGTGCTGTAGAAGTTCCAAGAAGATACTCATCTTCATACACACAGTTTCCCTTTACAGCAGGCCAAACATATTCCTTACAATATTCTTCACGTGCATCAACAACATAACAAGCTGTAGCCCCAGTCTTAAGAGCGCGCTCCTTTATTGCAGGCCAGTCATCTCCCTGTCCTACGTCAATACAAACAGCTATTACATCATAATCATAGTTTTCTTTAAGCCATGGAATGATGACTGTTGTATCCAAACCACCAGAATAAGCAAGAATAACCTTATCTTTCATAAAAGTCCTCTAAATAATGAAATTTTATGCATATAATATACAATCTTATTTATATTTATGCAATAGAGAATAAACAGGACCTTTAATGCATGAGTTTTTACATCATCATTCAAGCCTATATTTTTGTTTTACCATACAAAACAGGATAATGCAATTTTTATTTGATTTATTTTGTTATTAATACAACTTTACTATAAAAAAGAATACTTTTTTACCATTTTACCCAAGCTGCCTGAACTGTAAAGGAACCGCCTCCAGAAACAGATTCTCGTCTAAATGAACCAAATTTTTCGTTACAACAAGTACAATCTTTGCATATATAGACATTTTCTTCAGGAATTCCAAGTTTTTTTAAAACACTTAAATTTGCATCTGCGAGAGAAAGTGCATAAAAATCCGAATTTTCACAGTCAGAAACAGGGTGCACACAAGAAGGACTAAAGGTTTTCTTAAAATAATTAGCCCTATCTTTATCAATTACATAACAGCAGTCATGAATATGAGGAGCCATAACAACACAGAAATCCCTAATATTCGAACCAAAATCTTTTTTAGCTTGAAGCAATGCAGTTTCAACAATGCCAGTCCCCTTCCAACCAGAATGCAAAGCCCCAAAAACTCCAGTATGAGCATCATAAATAAAAATCGGCATGCAATCAGCAGCAGTAACAACAGGAATTAATTTTCTATTTGCTGTTATAATGCCATCACCAGTACACCCCAAAGTATCTTCTTTATGAAAAACCGTATATACAATCTTTGAGTGGATCAATTCAACAGGAACAATATCATGATCAGAACCGGCGACATTCCGCAAAAAAGCATCCCGAACAGGATTTGTTTCATTCCAACGAAACCTCATGCTCCCTGCACTACGCATACTCATACCCCATACAGGAGCATTATCAAGAGGCTTTCCTTCAAAATAAAACCTACCCGTTATAAAAGTATCAGTAGGCAGCAACATTATGAAGGATCCTTTGGATTTTCAATTTCATCAAGTTGCAAAGACATATCATAAGCATTTTTAAAACAATCCTTTGCATCAACAACCATCTGATAAAAATCTCCAAGCCTTCGCTGCATGTTTCGAAGATTCATTATTGAACCATATTTTCCAACATATTTATCTGATACAAAACCTGTCAAAAGCATAACCATACGGTGACATAATCTGCGGAAATCCTTACAAATTTCAGCCGCATCATTTTCAAGGCTATTAAATAATAACTCTATCTTTTTATTCAGTTCCTCGGTCGGCTTATCATAAAACTCATATTTTGAAAATTCCAAACCATATTCACCAGCCGCGGAAAGCTGATTAGCAAGGCTTTCAAGAGCACTGTTAATTTCCATAAATGTATCAACGGCTTCTGTAAATTCTCGCTCATTATCTTTTACAGCAAACTGCCCTTCCAAAGAAATAGCTTTAAAAATAGTCATATAAGCAGAATAACGTAACTTTACAAAGAAATTTGCAAACCCCAAAGATAATTCATATTTAAAAGTAAATGCACCTAGATTTTCCCAAGGGCGGAATGGAAATAATGGTAATGAAGAAACCTTAAACTGCTCAGAAATAGTTTTCTTAAGAAGCTCCTTTTTATAGTCACGCTCACGCTGTGAAACTCTCTTCTTAAAATTCAATTTCCATTGTTCAGTAAACAACTCAAGCCAGTTTTCTCCACCACTCATAGCTTCTGGCGTATAAAGAGAGTTTTCCATCACAACCTTTGAAATCTTAGACATCGGAACAGCATCTAGAAAAGATTCTATTATTGAAATATTCAAACGTGCAGAAGTATAAAAATCTTTATATGTTTCCCTGAAATTCTCATCAGCTACATCAACTTCCCACTGATTTCCGTTCTGCATTATTACAACAAAGGCATCAAGAATATGCTCATCAAGCTGAACATAATTACATAAAACCTTTGATAATTTTGCAAACTCCAATTTCAAGAAACTAAACATACATGCGTATACATGGTCATCCGTCATTGAAAATTTCGCAAGGATTTTATCAACAGGCATTTTTACAAATTCTTTAAGCCAGAAAATTCCCCTTGCAAAACGGTACATTTCTTTTTCATATTCAATAGGAATATTCTGCAAATTTACGCCTAAAGTCTGAAAAAAATCATTACGTTTTTCCTTAGTCAAAGGTTCTGTTATTGGAATTGTATAAGGATCACAGGAAGACTTAAGAGTTTCTTCGTATTCAGGCATAATTACATGGCCTAAAGTTACAATGAAAGCTCCCGGATTTTCAGAATACAACTCAAGATGAGGAGCAAAAAAATCCATAGCACTCTTAAGTTGCATAAGTTTTTCATAAAATTCACCGTAAAGCAATTTCTTGCGGTAATGGATTAAAGAAGGATAATGAGCTTCAATATCACGTGCAACTTTTTTTACAAGTGTCATATTAAACGCCTCTTCTATTGAAGAAGACGTTACTATAGAATAAATCCATAAATATATTTTTTGAAATATAGACTGTCTCTTAAGGCGCTGCTCAAATTCTGCTTTTTCATCAAGCTTCTGTACAGACATTTTGGTCTTACCGGCAAAAAGATCTTTATCATCATTTTTGGAGCCATCCATTGAGTTCAATATTTTCTGACGCTCTTCCTTAGTTATTTTTCCAGAAAGTTCATCAAAAGTCTGTACATTACTATTTTTTGAATTCCCGTCCATTCTGCACCATAATTAAATATCATATCTATTGTACTGTAATTTCAAATAATGTAAAGTCAATTCTATAAATAACATTTTTTTTATATTTTTTTATATTTTTTCATTATTTTTTTTATCAAGTGCTTGACTTTTTTTTTCACACACTATATATTACTCACATCACATTGCAATCCCCGATTGTGTAATGGTAGCACTTCAGATTCTGGTTCTGATTGTGGGGGTTCGAATCCTCCTTGGGGAATAAAAAGCTGACTGTTTTAGCCGGCTTTTTTTTTCGATTTAGCAAGTTTACATAGTAGGTTGCCTAGTATGTAAATATGAAAAATGCAGATGAAAGGTATCGTATCTTATTCTGTTTGCAAAATTGTACTGTGTAAATAAGGTCCCTTCGTCTATCGGCTAGGACGAAAGATTCTCAATCTTTAAAGATGGGTTCGATTCCCGTAGGGACCGTGTAAAAGAGACTTCTGATTTCAGAAGTCTCTTTTTTATTTTAAACATTTACTTTAAATGTCAAAATAAAGACGTAGCACAACATTAGTAAATCTGTTATAATTTTAATACAAAATAAGATAAGGGGAACCAATTTTATGGAAGAAAAAGAAATCCTTGAACTCGCAAAACAGTACATCGCAGAAGAAAAAGACGAATCATTCCGCAAGGAAGTAGAAGATCTCGTTGCAAAAAAAGACATGAAGGAACTTGAAGACCGTTTCTATCAGAGCCTTGAATTCGGAACAGGTGGTCTCCGCGGTGTTATGGGTGGCGGAACAAACCGAATGAATACCCTTAACATTTCAAAAGCAACTCAAGGACTTGCAAACTATATTATCAAAGCTTTTCCTAAAGAAGCAGCAGCAGGCACTCTTAAAGCATGTATTGCTTATGACAGCCGCCACAATCATGATAAATTCTCAGACATAACAGCACGTGTTTTTGCAGCAAACGGAATTACTGCATATCTTTTTACAGCACTTCGCCCAACTCCAGAACTCAGCTTCGCAATCCGCACATTAGGATGCCAGACAGGTGTTGTTGTAACAGCTAGCCACAACCCTCCTAAATACAACGGTTACAAAGCATACTGGAACGATGGAGCTCAGGTTGTAGAACCTCATGATAAAGGTATTATTGATGAAGTTAATGCAGTAAAAGAAGTAAAACTCATCGACAGAGAAGAAGCTATCAAATCTGGAAAAATCATTCTTATTGATAAAGAAATTGATGAAAAATTCCATGAAATGATAAAGAAAAACCTGTACCGCCCAGAACTCATAAAAGAAAAGGCTAGTAGCGTAAAAGTTGTTTACACTCCACTTCACGGAACAGGTGCAATGCACGTAGAAAAAGTTCTCGGAGATCTCGGACTCAATGTAATTACAGTTCCAGAACAGAGAGAAGGAGACGGCAACTTCCCTACAGTAGAAAAGCCAAACCCAGAAGAAGCACCTGCACTCAAAATGGCAGTAGAACTGGCTGAAAAAGAAAAAGCAGATGTAGTAATGGCAACAGACCCAGACGCAGACCGCTTCGGTTCAGCATTCCCTGATAAAAACGGAAAGTTTGTTCTTATTTCAGGAAACCAGATGGGTGCTCTCCTTGCAGACTATATTCTTCTTTCTAAGAAAGAATTTAATAAAATGCCTGTAAATCCAGTCCTCATCCGTTCAATTGTAACAAGCCCATTTATTGATGCAGTTGCAAAGAACTACGATGTAAAAGTAAAAGAATGTCTTACAGGATTCAAATGGATTGCATTTGATGAAGGACAGATGGAAAAAGAAGGCAAAGAACACTATGCATTCGGTCTTGAAGAAAGCTACGGATACCTTGTTGAAACAGAAGTACGCGATAAAGACGGTGTTTCAGCAGCAGCAATGTGTGCAGAAATGACACTTTACTGGGCAAGCCAGGGCAAGAGCCTTCTTGAACACTTGAATGACATGTATATGAAATTTGGATACTTCGAAGACCGTTCTATCAGCAAGTACTTCGAAGGCATTACAGGTCCTGGAATAATGAAGGGAATCATGACAAAGCTCCGTGAAGAAGGACTCAAAACTCTTGGAGGAAAGAAAGTTCTTAAAATCCGTGATGTACAGCAGCAGGTAGAATTTGATCCAGCTTCTCCAGCAAATAAGAATCCTATTCCATGGCCAAAGAGCAACGTACTGCAGTTCTTCCTTGAAGGCGGAACAATCGTAAGTGCTCGTCCAAGTGGAACAGAGCCAAAGATTAAATTCTACATCAACAGCACAGTTCCTGTAGCAGCACAGACAGAGGAAGCCCTCAATGCTGCAAAGGCAGAAGCAGATGCATTGTGTAACAGAATTTCATCAGAAATAAAGGCTGTTCTGGATGCAGCAAAATAGGCCTACAATAAGGCTTTTTAGAGATTTCAATCATCTGGCCCGTCTGTTTTACAACGGGTCAGTTTTTGTCGCTTTCGATACAGAAACCACAGGTTTACATGCCGAAAGCGATAATCTGATTGAAATAGGAGCCATAAAATTTGATTACAGAGGAATTATAGGAGAACCTTTTGACGAGCTTATAAAACCTCCAATCTCAATTCCCTCAATCATTACCGAAATAACACACATTGATGATAACATGGTACAAAACTGCAGGAATGTGCATGATGTAGTATCAGATTTTCTTTCCTACAGCCAAAATGCCGTACTAATTGCTCATAATGCACCATTTGATGTAGGTTTCATCAATGCAGAAATGACATCGCACCGCAATACATATCTAAAAAATCTTGTAGTAGACACACTGCCCCTTGCACGTTGGGCATACCCAGATTTTCTTATAGAAGCAGAAAAAGGACAGTATAAATTACAAAGCCTTGCAAAAAGATTTAATGTAACAGTAAAAAATGCCCACCGAGCTGATGACGATGCCCGTGTATGCATGGAAATTTTCAAAAGAATAATACAGGATACTCTTCCAAAACAAAAAGGCATTGAAAATATTCAGACTTTAATGCTTCAACAAGAATTAGACTTTATGTAAAAAATTAACCGCGAGGAGCTTTTTCAGGATCAACAGGAACAGATTTATTAAAGACCATAAATGATATCTGAGAAGTTCCCTTTATGCTGTCCGTACCGGCAGTTCCAAGAACATCACCAAAAACAACATAATCACCATTCTTTACTTTAATAGATTCCAACCCTGTATATGCATAAATATAATTTGCCTTAGACTGAACAAACACAACCTGACCGTAACCACGATAATTGCCAGTATATACAAC
>CAMVEQ010000056.1:0-19493 GCA_947166545.1 uncultured Treponema sp.
GGTCAGATTCAGAAGAATGGAATATCTTCCTCAGAATAAATTACAGAGTTATCTCATTCATTTTGATTGTTTATTAAAATATGGACGCATTTTAGTACTAAACACCGAGAGAATTTTATTTAAAATCCAATTAATCGGATAAGAAAACAAAATCAAAGCACACCAGCATAAAATCAGAATCAATAAAAATTGGATTTTGTATGGTAAAAAAGAAAGAATGTTGAAAAGCAGCTTTCCACCCTTTATGAAAAAACAAGTATGAAAAAGATATATTGCCATAACATTTTTTCCTTGAGAAGCAAAGATTCTTATTCCAAAAATTCTTTTTAAGAAGTCGGATTTTTTTACTACAAGCAAAAAGATTAACGAACACATTCCATCTATTAGGTATGTAAGTTCAGACTCGCTTCTCTTTATGAGCAAAAAAATCAATAGTAATAAAAAGATTTTCACAGACTTACGCTTTAAGATGTTTTCAAATCTATCGTCTATGTAAAAAAGTGCTGCAAGATTTCCCAAAAGACAAATCGCAATCCAAGTTTTTCCGGAACTGTAAAAAAGAATTATTTCTAAAATGATAAAAGCATCTTGAATTTTGTAGAATGAATTAAAATAGGAAACAACAGAACCAATAAAAAAACTCTGTATACACCAATACGTAGGAAAAATTCCTGAGCCCAAAAGCAAACTTTCTGAAACAACCTTTAATGACAGGTTACCTTTTCCTATAACAAAAACTAAATTTATGGCAAACCCGCAAACTACAAAGTAAAAATATCTCCGCATGATGTAAAAAAGAGGATTCGTTTCTTTTGATAAAAAAGCAAAATACCCTACACATACGGAAAAAAAGGCAACCCCTAATTTTCCAGAAACGCCATTGAGGAAAATAGAAAAGGGGAATGATTTCCACAACGAAAAATATTCACTATGGTAATATGCAATAAAATGAGTAACATAGACGATAAAAATTGAAAAAAGTTTTAAAGTATCAACATAACTCTCTCTAACATTTGTATAGTAGCTTTCCCCTTCATAAAATTACCTCAGGAATAATCACCTAAAAAGATAATTCTACAAACCCATACAATGCCCATAAAAACATGACAAAGCAAAACAAAAGTGCAAACATTCAAGCTAATGTTCGTTAATCTTTTATCCTTATCCGCATAGTAAGAGTGTTTATAGAAAGCGATATATTCTGGAAGTGCAGAGATAAAGACAAACATATTGGCGAGTATAAGTCCCCAGCAAAAGTTTCCATGACTTGGACGTGAAGGTTCTACAAGCAATGCAGCCTCGAACAATGCAACAATATACATAAGCCACGTAAAGATATAAAAGTTTGATTTTTTTTCTTTCCTAATAATTTTTGAGACCAAAACAGTAAGAGGAAAGGCAATCACAAGAATTTGAGATATTAGCGGATTAGGAGACCAAATTTTCATTGCATAAAGAAATTTTATTGCAATGTTAGGCGATCTATTTTGGATTACATTGTTTTGAAAAAATGACAGAAGAAATTGCAAGATAAAAACACACAGACTTGGAAGACAGCACACAAGTAGAAAAAATGCATTTGGTAAATATTTCCATTTACTTACCAAGCACTTTACTACACAGAAAACAAATATCGCAGGGAAGAAAATCTGAATAAAAGAAGGCTTAGCTATTGCCGAAAATGCCGTCAGAACAGTTATATAAAATAATGTTTTTAACTTAAATTTAAAATCTGAGAATGTAAAAGGCTTTTCCATAACTTCTATTGCCTTGATTGCAACAAGAATTGCAAAAGGACGCACCATAAGAGTTGTAGGATTGTGCCACACATTAGGGCTTCCCTGCCCCAAATAAATATATGGATTAAACCAAGGAATATAGAGAGGTGCAACAATCATAACAACAAATGAAATTACATATGCAAAATTCTTTGTAGTCTTTGAAAAGAACCTACACAGTATTTCAAAGACTACAACATTCAAAAAACCAGAAACTAGCACACCGGAATAGATAATTGGAATTCTGAAAATCCAGTAACAAAGCTTTACACACCAATGCCACAGAGGCTCTGCATTTTTTGTAAAATATCTTAATGGATGAATAATATATTCTCTTCCAGGAAGCCACGACAAATGACTTGGGAAATCAGTCCTCATGCAAAGAACACATAAGAAAGTAATTACAAAAATCAGTATGACAAGAATGTATTTTAAGATAGCATACAGTCTTTCTATAGTTTCATTTCTTTTAAGCATAATAAAAATCTCCTATAAAATAAATCCCCTGTTTCGGGCAATTTCCTGCAAATCTGCAATTTTTTCATCCTGCTGTTCTTCAATTATGCGTATAATGTTTCCCGCATCAAACAAGCCTTTTTCATTTTGTATTGGAAAAGCCACCGCACCGCGCAAAAGCGAATAAGACTGAACAATTTTTTCTTTTGCACCCAAACTGCACAGCCTGTTTTGAGGAGGAAGATATTTTATGGAAAGTGGCTTTTTGTTATAGGTTACAATTTCCGTGCAAAAATCTGAATCAAGAATAATCCGTTTTAATGTGCTTGTAACATCTTTGCCGTACCAAAACGAAAGCTCGTCTATAACGATAAAAGAAGAATCTTTGTTATTTCTTGCAAAGAATTCGCTTCTACCCTTCGTAAGTGCAGAATCATTATCAGCATATTCATAAACAATATTAACACCAAGCGATTTTCCATCATCAAGTTTAGATTTTGAAAAATCCACATCTTCTTTTTTCCCGAATATGCAGATTTCTCTTATTCCTGCCAAAAGAAAAAAGCTAAGCTGAAAGTAAACGACTCGTATATCATAAAAAAAACTCGACGCCGTAATTCCAGCAGGATACTTCATTACTAGCAAACCTTTGCAGTAAGAATCTTTATTTGTAAAATTTCCCTCCAAAATTGCTTCTATATCCGTATCCAAAACAGAAGAAAGTTTTGCAAGAAGCGATATATCAGGCGTACCAATTCCTCGTTCCCAGCGGGAAACAGCCTTGTCGGTAACATTCAACCTTTGGGCAAGCTCATTCTGCGTTAAGCAAGCCTGTTTTCTGAGAAACGAAATTGTTTTTCCGACTTTTTCCGCATTCATCTTATATTATATATAAAGACTTTAAACCTTAAAAAATTCTTTTGCCGTATCAATCACAGTATTCACAACATCATCACTCATTCCGTACCAAAGCGGAAGACGCACTAGCCTGTTACTTTCCCTTGTTGTAAACTTATCATCACCATCAAAACGCCCAAACTTAAGTCCTGCAGGTGCCGAATGCAGAGGAATATAGTGGAACACACAGCCAATACCATGTTCTTTCATAAAGCTGATGAATGCAGTACGTTCTTCAAGATTTCGACACTTTATATAGAACATATGTGCGTTATGAACACAATAATCTGGAATTATCGGAATTTCAATTCTCCCATCATCAGCAAGTGGCTTGAATGCTTCGTAATAGCGGTTCCATACGCAAAGACGAGCCTCGTTGATTTTGTTAGCCTGCTCAAGCTGTGCCCAAAGATATGCAGCATTTAACTCACTTGGAAGGTAGCTTGAACCATAATCCACCCATGTATACTTATCTATTTCCCCTCTCCAAAATTTAGAGCGGTTCGTGCCTTTTTCTCTAATAATCTCTGCCTTTTCAATATCTTCTATTTTAGTATTAATAACAACAGCACCGCCCTCACCCATGCTGTAATTTTTTGTTTCATGGAAAGAATAACAGCCATAATCTCCGATTGTGCCAAGAGCTTTTCCCTTGTACGTAGACATTACGGCCTGAGCCGCATCCTCAACAACTTTAAGATTGTGACGATGAGCTATATCCATAATCGTGTCCATCTCACAAGCTACGCCAGCATAATGAACTACACAAATTACTTTTGTTTTTGAAGTTATTGCTTTTTCGATTAGATTTTCGTCAATATTCATCGTATCTGGGCGAATATCAACAAACACAATTTTACAGCCACGCTGAACAAAAGCATCCGCAGTTGAACAGAATGTATAGCTGGGCATAATTATTTCGTCATCAGGCTTTACATCACAAAGTAAAGCAGCCATTTCAAGGGCAGAAGTACCGCTGGTTGTTAGGAGAACTTTTTTTGCCTTGAATCTTTGCTCAAACCATTCTGAGCAATTCTTTGTAAACTGACCGTCTCCGCAAATCTTATGTGCAGTAACAGCCTGAGAAATATACTTTTCTTCCGTACCGAAGTGAGGAGGAATATTAAATGGAATCATATTAAATTTATATTATATCATTTTTGTATATAAATCAATGATACCGTTTTTCCTTGATTTATAGCACTTTTACCATTATATTCTAATCAAGAAACCATATTAAAGGAGAAACTGTATGGCATTAGAAGTAAACGAACAGACATTTGCAAAAGAAGTATTGGAAAGCAGCACGCCTGTGCTTGTTGACTTTTGGGCTCCATGGTGCGGTCCTTGCAGAATGATGGCTCCTGTACTGGAAGAAATTGCTTCCGAGCAGACCTCTGTAAAAATTTGCAAGGTTAATGTAGATGACAATCCTGGACTTGCCGAAAAATACGGCATAATGAGCATACCATGCTTCATTCTCTTTAAAAACGGTAAAGTTGAAAAACAGCAGATTGGAGCCACTTCAAAAGACGCAATGATTGGTTTCATCAATGGCTGATTTATGCTTTAAATGCTTGAGGCCTTTGGCCTCATGCTATTGTCAATATATAAAACCTGTTAATACAAAAGTCAAATTTGTATTTTTGATGCACCCAAAAGAAGCAAAGCAGCAGCGCACTGGTACAGGTCGTCTGGCATCTTTAAGCCTTCCCGAAAGTGAAATTATTATGGGTGTCGATTTTACAGAAAACCCAAGAGTAAAACAACTGCTATCAGATCATTCATATTATCCAGTAGTATTGTACCCTGCTCCAGATGCATGGAACAGCAAAAAAGAGGGCTTTTCTCAAGCAATTCAAGGAAAAAAACTCCTTGTCTTCATTATAGATGCAACATGGGCATGTGCAAAAAAAATGGTAAAGCTTTCTCAAAACCTAAAGCCGGTTCCAAAGTTTTCATTCACAGGCACTTACAAAAGCATCTTTACATTTAAACGAGAGCCAAAGGAATACTGCGTTTCTACTATAGAATCCTGCTATTATCTTATAAAAGAGTTGCAGGAATCTGGCATAGAGGACAAAGCAGTAAACCCCGAACCTCTTTTGGACGTATTCAAACGAATGATTCTGTTCCAGATTCAAAAAGAAAATGAACGCATTGCATCTGGAACAGGCGGCAGTCACGCTTATGACTGGAAATACACAAAAACCAGAGAAATTCCTAATCTTTAGAAGTTCCTTTAGATTTTCTTTTAGTCTTTATGACCCAATCGTCCGCACAGGACGGCTGGGTCATTTTTTTTCTATATATAGTCCTGCTTACAGCAGAATTTGTAATGCCATTACACACAACTGCAGCTGAAATGTCACTTGAAGCACAGCCAGAGCCGTCAATCCACAGCCCGCTCTTTTTTACCAGACGGCAAACATCTGAATACTTCGCATTCCACTCCCCTGTACTGTTATTTGCATCTACAAGCATAACAACATCTGCTAAAGTGCCATCTGCACTATTGCGCAAAACAATAATGTCGGAAGGGCTTATACGGCTCTTCTGGTTTTCAACCCAAAAATCCCAGCTGTCAGCCGAAGAATCAACAGCATAAGAAACAGTCTTGTCACCATCAAGTTCATCAATCATACCAGCCTGCATATACTGCCCTTCTGCATTTTTCATTTTACGCAGATGAACTGTTACAAAATCTCCCTTTTTGACCGTCACATCTGGAAAGTCAAACTTTTTCTGCAACCCGTCTCCTGCAGTAAAAAACTCATATCCTGAAAGATTTCCACCCTTTACGCAGTAAAACTTTACAAACTCATACTGACTTGTCTTGGAAGAATAAGCATTACGAATTTCAGCAATTAAAATTTCTGCTCTATTATCATTATAGCCTTTGAAATCCACACTGAATAAAAGAGAATTCCCGTTTTCATCACCTACAATTCCGTCCACGGTGTAGTTCCTGCCTACAACAGCAGGCTGTGCCAGCATAACACACTTTTCTGCCTGCATACTCTCAGAATCACATTCATACGGAAGAATGCATTCCTCATTTTCAGTTTCATGCACCCGCAGCCGTTCAAAATGAATGTTGCGGTCAAACACAAAAGAGATTTTCTGAGGACTTTCAGCAGAAAAAGAAATTAATTCTGGAACAGAATCGCAGGTAAGCAGGCGAAAGCCATCTTTAGAAAGGGAACAGCTTACGGGACTTACAGCAAAAAGAATTACAGCAGATAAAACTGCTGCCTGAAAAACATTAAAAAAAGTCAATTTCATATACATACTCCTAATCATAGATATGTACAAGAAATTGACTTTTTGTATAAATAAATCAGAGTTTTTTCAAAAAAATTAATAATTTTTTATTATTTCAGTTTTAATGTCTCAACCATATAACGGATAGAAGTTCCAGAGTCATCTTCCAAAGTTTTCTGAATAACCAATACAAGAGAGCTTTTAGCTTTATCTGTAAAAATACGTTCAATCTGATATGAACTTATACCCTTACGCTCATAATCAGGATTGCCCAATTTCCAAGACTTCATAACTTTTCCGTCGCCGTCTTCCATCTGCATGGAGATGTAATACTTAGAAGTTACATTCTTGCCGCTTCCCTTATATGTAGGAACAAGCTTTACGTGATAAAAGATTTCTTTATCCTCCGAAGAAGCATCAAAATCCTGAAAACGAATGTCATTCGTAACAGAAGAACCTTCCTTTACATAAAGAAGATTTGCAATGTTATAAGGAGTGCAATTGTATTTTTTTATAGAAGAGTCAGACTTAGCCTTTAAGTCGTCATAGGCTTTTTTTCCAGAAATTGAAGCAGTTGCCTTGCTTGGTTTTGTAATGAACACTTCATTAGGAACGTATTCATTTTTAGCAATATCTACCGTATAAATTTCTGCCCAAGCCTGAAATTTTTTATCTATTTTTCCATATTCTCCAAAAATATATGTTCTGCCGTCACTTGAAAACCCTATATCCGAAAAAGCAGCGGCATCACCTGCAAAAGAGAACAATATTGTTGTAAAGGATAATACTAGGGCTACTAGTAATTTCTTCATAATTCCTCCCAAATTAAAAAAGACAGTTCCCTTCATACAGTATCGGAATGTACAAAACAGGCTTTACTAAAATTTCCACATAGTTTATTCTATTTTTATGACATTAAAATCAAGAAACAGGCTGCTTCTAACCTTTATCATCCTTTCCTTCATGCTTTTTATTTTCAGTGCAATCCGACTGGGACTTTCAATATACGGCAACACAATTTCAATACCCGAAAAACTCACCAGACCAATATCTTTTCCAGCGATTGGAACACATTTATTCTCAACAAATTTTTATGCAACCTCAGTAGCAATACTGTTTTTCTGCCTGTATTCCATGGTGGTCACTATATTTTTATACGTACACTTTGAAAAAACACAGGCCATCGAAGTCATCTATTTTATGGCCTTTGTCATCGCCTGCCTTTTTGAAGATGTAAGAATTTTCGTTCCTATTGAAAACTTGTGGAATAAAACCTCAGTAGCACTCGCACTTACAGGAAGAATTGTCATTACAGGAAGAATTGCAGCTCCGTTAGGACTTCTTTTTTCTGTCATATTCAATGAAATTGAACAGAGACAGTATGTAGAACGCAATTTTGTAATACTGTTCATCACTGCTGTTACCATTGGACAAATCTACCCTATTTCAACTGTAGAACTGCTTTCAACTTTTACAGTAACAATCGGAAAAATGATGCTGTTCAATTCCTTCCAATACACACTGATGCTGGCAACGCTCATAATAATCTTTTATGAAGGCAAAACAAATCATGTTGAAAATCTTTCTAAAGAGATTATGGGAAGTGCAATGATTATGTTAGGCTACAAACTGCTGTGCAATACAGACTGTTACGTAATGCTCGTTGCAGGAATAGTAAGCCTTACGGCTGGCTCTGTAATATATCTGAAATACCTGCATTCTCAATACTTATGGAAGTAAGAACTGAGCAAATCCACCAAGAGCAACAGGAATAATAATATTATCCAAATCTTTAATAGGCATCAGCTCAATAAACATTCCCAACGAGGCAACAACAAGAGCTACATAAGAATTTCTACAAGCAAGAAAACAGGAAGTAAATATTGCAGCAAAACACGTAAGGCTTCCGACAGCAGTTTTTCCCTGCGTTAAAGGTATCTGCACTTTTCCAAACAGTTTGCCAGAAAGACTTGCAAGTCCATCGCCGAAGGCAAGTGCATAAATGCCGATTGAAGCAGGCAACGGCTGCCACAACAAGGCACAAATAAGAATTCCAATAGAAAGTGTTACAGGTCCAAGCACGAATTTATTTTCATCGCGTTTTCTTGCAGCTGCCGCTGTAACGGCAGATACAAAAGGAATAGTAATTCCTTTCAGCCTGAGCAATTCTGCTACAGAATAGGCACAAACTGCACAAGCCAAAGCTATAAGAACAGGCCACTTAAAATAATGAAGAAAAAGAGGAATAAATGCACTGCAAATATGAATTGTTTTGCGGAGCATTTCCTTTTTTATATCATTAAGATACTGTCGCTTTACAATTCCTATAGCTTTACAGGAAGGATGTTTCACTAAAGACCTTCTTCATCATTCATAATCATAGGTATTTCTGTGTAAATTCCCGGCTCGTACTCAGAATAAGGTTCTGTAAGATACTTAATGTTCTGTGCAGCAAGGTTAGATCCTTCCAAACGGAGCATTGTCTCCTGATTTCTGGTAAGGGCATCCCATGCACGCAAACTTTCCTGCAGGCTTACAATGGCATGAGCATTCATCTTGCTGTCGCCGGTAAGCTGTGCAATACGAGAAAGAGTTACACCCAGATTGTTTGATGCTCTCATATATGTATCAACAATATCAGCCTGGTCTTCACGTACCTGAGGCAAAAGCACCTCATATAGATTACGCTGAACATCAAGAATATTCAATAGTTTTTCATAATAACCTTGCGCTGCATAGTTATCATCACGAAGGCTAAGAGTATTAGCCAACGAAAGAAGTACATGTGTATCTTCTGGAGCACCTTCTGCACTTCGGATAAATGAACCAAGTGCTTCTGGATAATTTCTGTTCCTATACTGAATGAAACCAATTCTGTAGCGGATAGATGGAGTATCATTCTTTCCATTTACAGCCTTGATATAATTACGCAGGGCAGTATCCATGTCACCAGAAATAAAGTAATCAAGATCACCCATGTCTGCATACAACTTGCCTATATCAGCAGTGCTTTCAAATCCGCTGGAATTGTTTTCTTTTTCAAATAGGTCAATACCCTGCTGATATGCCTGTTCTGCAAGAATGAACTCACGCTCATTTGTATATTCTTCACCAAGCAGGCGGTATGTATCAATGTAACGGTATGTATCGCGGCGGTTGCGGTACTGCTGAGACTTAAACACTTCAATAGCACCGTTAAAGAATGCAATTCCCTTCTTACCGTTGTTTGTCTTTACAAAGTACTGTCCCATGTTATACATGGCCATAGGATTGTTTGGAGCACGCTTCATTGCATCTTCAAGCATGCTGCGTAAGCCTTCAATATGAGAACGCAGGTTTTCTTCTGACAGTGGCAGTGTTCCATAACGCTTATTCAAAAGATAACCAGAGAGTTCTACAAGGTCATCCGCACCCAAATTCTTATTTACAGGGAAATAATTCTGCTTGTACTGCAAAACAAGTCCCAAGTTATCGGTACGTATGTAATAGCGCATCTGACGGGCAAGATATGTAGAAACATTCTTTTTCTTGTCACCGTAAAGCTGCATCAAAAGATCGTACTGCTGTTTTGCAAGTTCAAACTTTGCAGGATCTTTTTCTGTTGCCCAGTCAAGATACAAATCGCCCAACTGTAAGATTGTATCAGAATCATTAATATGATAATCAAGCACTTCTCGCTTAATTATGCGTTCTGACTCTTCATAATTGTACAAATCCTGAGCTTCCATTGCAGCCCATTCAAGACCAGCAGTTTTATCATGGTTAAACTGCCTTACAATTCTCTTGTACATTGTACGGGCACGTTCATACTGCTTATGATCCCTATAACTTCGTGCGTATTTAAAGAACCAGGACTTTATGATTTTATAGCGCTGAGCATCATTAAACTTCTGTTCAGACAGAGGATATTCATTTTTCTGAATAAGAGCATATCCCTGCTTATAATAGTTGGTTGCACGAATAGGTTCATATATAAATGTCTTCGAAAGCAACCACACACAGCTGATTATTACAGCAGCAAAGGTTGTAAGAATTACACCAGGAATAATCCTATTCTTGAGCTGATATTCTATAGAATGTTTATATGCGTCATATTCTTCTGCGGTACGGTGTTCAAAGTCTCGAGGTACAGGAATTGAAATGTCGAGTTTCTTTTCAAGGTCTGCAGCAACCTGACGTGCAGGAACTTTTCTAAGAATCTTTTCAAGAACTTCAAATACAGCATCATCAGTAAATTCATTCTTTACAACAAAATCTTCAAGCGCAATACGTACATTTAATGGGTAATGCTCAAGATTCTGTAAGAAAAGTTTATATTCTGCATCTGTAAATGTATTTTTTTCTTTCTTAGCCTGACCGTCATCACTTTCGCCTGCAACAGGCTGTGCTACAGCTTCTTCCTTACGCTTGTTAAGGTTTGCAGTAAGAGTGTCTGAGAAACCAGGAATAGAAAAATCATCACCTTCTACAGAAGTAATGTTGCCGAATTCAAAATCAGATGAAGCTGGAGCAGAAAAATCAGAATCATCCATATCCATTCCAGAAGTATCAAATTCTGGAACTGCAGAAGTCAAATCTTCTACAGGAAGTTCGTCTACAACGCTAGAACCTGTACCCGAATCCGCCTTATCCAATGAATCAATATCAAAATTGCCAAGTCCAAGATCATCCAAACCTGTACTTGCTGCAGGAGCTTCTTTTGTCTCTCCCATTGCATCAAGATCTGGCAAATCACCAAGCTCAGGAAGGTCTGTTCCAGCGTCCGCAGCAGGAGCGTCAAAATCAGGAAGATCACCCAAACCAACGTCACCTGCTGGCATTTCTGTTGGTGTGCTTTCGGCTGGAGCGTCAAAGTCAGGAATGTCACCCAAACCAAGATCGCCAGCTGGCACTTCGGCAGAAGCTGTATCTGGTTCTGGTAAATCACCAAGAGATGTAATATCTCCAAAATCCGGAATATCATTAAGACCAGCATCTGAAAGACCTGTGTCGGCTAGACCTGTGTCTGAAAGACTACTATCTGCAGGGATTTCTGCGGCAGTTGTTGCATCGGCAATATCTGCCGCAGCTGCGACATCTGCGTTTTCAGTTGCAGTAGAACTTCCGTCAAAAGAAGCTAAATCTCCAAAAGCATCAGCACCAAAATCTGGTACAGTTTCAGTAGAAGCAGTTTCAGTAGAAACGCTTTCGCCAGAACCTGTTTCGCCAGAAACACTTTCTGCCAAAGAACTTTCATCTGGAACACTGCTTAAATCAATATCATTTTCAGGAGCAGGTTCATCTTCTTCTGGAATTGACAATTCATCTGGCAAGTCAGAAGTTAAATCTATAGTCTGGGAAGTACCGTCTGGAACTTCGGTAAAGTCCTTGCTGGCTTCTTCCATATCAAAGTCAACAGTAGGCTGTGTTTCTGCATTTTCTGCAAGAGCATCAAGTTTACTGTTAAATGCATCATTATTGGAAGGTTCTGAAAAAGAAGGCTCAGACGGCACAGAATAGGAATCGTCACTGTCCGAAGCAAAATCATCTTCTTCTGGAGTTTCATCTTCCGCAGGAGTTTCTGAAAACTGCAAAAGAGAATCCAAATCCATATCTTCAATTGGAGTAACTTCAGGCTCTGGTTCTGGCTCAGGTTCAGGAGTTTCAAATTCACTCAAATCGGTGTCATCTAAATTCAAGTCAGCGGCAGTATTCAAAATATCAGAGACATCAGGAAGGACAACAGGTGCAGGAGTAGATTCGGTTTTCTTTGTTTCAGATGCGGAAGAAGATTCACCTGTGATGGCAGAAAAATCATATTTTTCGCGTTCACGTTCAGCGGCAGCAGCTTCTGCCTGATTAATCTCATCTTCTGAAAGTTGAGGAATTCCATCAGCAAAATCTTCAGAGTCGTCTCTATCTTCTACATTCTTTGGAATTGGAACACGGACAGGCTTTTCTCCCCGTGCTGTACGAATTTTCAATTCGTCACCCAAAGCTAATATATCTCTATTAAACTGTTCAAGCTGACTTAATCCTGGCATAACCTGTTTATTATACTCCGCAAATATGTAATATTTCAAGTTCAATATCGGAATAAAATAATTTCAGTATAAGAGGAACTTACAAAAACCTTGCAATAAGTGTGTAAATAATAGTAAACTAATGTTAAAGGAGTACGATAATCATAATATGAATAGGAAATTTTTGTACGGACTTGCTGTAGCAGTCAGTTTTCTTGCGTTTCCTCTATTTGCAAAGGGCGCACCAGTTCTTTCAGATGAACAGCTCAGCTATGCAGAAATAGTTCCACAAATAAAAGAAGTAAAAGCTCCTTACTTAAAAGGTGATTATCTCATTTTTACGGCAGAAAAGACTGCAAACTATGTGGGAATAGCATTTGATTTTGAAAACTTCCACACAATCCATCCTTATCAGATTCACAATACTTATGATGATAATCATGAAGTTGAAAGTTCGCTCCTTTTCTTTATTTTAAAGCTTAACAAAAATCAGAAAGACATAAAGTATCGCATTGTTGTTGACGGATTGTGGACGCTTGATCCAACAAATCCACGTCAGATGTACGATACAAACACAGGTCTTCTTCTGTCTCAGGTAGATGCAACCAGAACAATTCCACCTGCAACGGAAGTAGATGAAAAGACAAGAAAAGTCCGTTTTGTATATACTGGTAAATCTGGTCAGCAGATAAGGGTTGGAGGAAGCTTTACTAACTGGGACAGCTGGATTTACGAAATGCAGGAAGTCCGTCCAGATCTTTACGAGTTTGAGATTTCTCTTCCTCCAGGAACTTACCAGTACGCATACTTTACAGAAGTTTCTTCAATTGTAGACACAACAAATCCAGAACGGTGCTACACAAAAGACGGTAAAGAAGCTTCACTTATTGTAGTAAAATAAATCTAAATTGTTTACAGTCTTTTGAATATGCTCTGGTAAAGGAATTTCAAAGGTGTGCGGATTGCCATCTACAGGAATGGTAAGACGTACTGCAGCAAGCTGAAGCTTTTTTATGCCACATTTACGCAAAACCTTATTCACCTTAAAATTTCCGTGCTGATCATCTGCCGCAAGAGGTGCTCCGGCTTTTGCCATCTGAATGCGTATCTGATGCATGCGGCCTGTTCCAAGCGTAATGTGAACAAGGCTAAGCTCTACGCCTTCCAAGTCTGAATTTGGAACCGAAACAGTACCAGCCTTTTCAACCTCAAAAAAAGTCTGAGCCTCCTGAGTTTTTCCGTGGGCTTCAACAGTACCCGAAAGCACACCCTTTGTTTTCTTTTTTCCGTTTACAACAGGAATTCCAATGCACACGGCATAATATTCTTTTTGAACCTCATCCCCTGCTATCAGCTTAGTCCATTTTGCTGCGGCAGGGGCATTTTTTGCAACAATAAGAATTCCGGCTGTTTCCTTATCCAGACGGTGAACAAGATGAATTTTATAGCCAAGCTGTTCAGAAAGCGTTTCATCAAGTGGATGCGAAATTCCCGCTCCGCCCTGTACCGAAACCCCATTAGGTTTGTTTATTAAGAGAATCTCTGAATTTTCATATAATATGGAAAAAGGCATCATTTGCCGAATATAATATTAAAGGTGGGAAAAAATGACAAGATTTCAAACGACTATCCTGACTGTTTTTTTCATTCTTGCACAGCAAGTCTTTGCAGGAGTATCTTCAATAAACAAGAACAAAAATCTTGCAATAGATTTACCAGAAGGATTTTACACAGTTTCTGCCAGTGAAGATGAAAAAAGTTATCAGCTGCAAAGCTCTCTGCTTCCAGTAACAGCTGCCATAAAAATCTATGACAAAGAAATCTATAAAACCCCAACAGATGCCCTTACCGACAACTTTAAAAGAATAAAAGCCCAAAATGAAATTGAAACATTTAAATGGCGCAATCAGGACATTGCATTGGCAACGTATTCAAATTATCTTGGGCAAATAGCAAATGCAGGATACGCTGTAGCAGTTTCCCTGCCAGAAGAGGAAGGAATTTTAATAATGCTCGTGTGGACTGAACAAAGTCTGTTCAGTGTGTATGGAGATTTCATTCTAAGCGTCATTGACGGACTTTGCATAGATTTCGGCAGTTATTACGAAGCAGGACCAATCACACAATATGCATTTCCAGACTCAGAAAACTTCATACCTGTTACGCTGAAAATTGACGGAAAGGAAATAAAAAGCTCTATAAGGCAATCTGACAAAGATGCAAACGAATACCTTATAGAGCGTGAATATAATGTACTTAAATTGTACGCAAACAGTCCTTTATGGCAGGAAGCCTGGACTCGCTATTACAGAATGATATTTAGAGACTCTTTCAAAAGATTGAACAGGGTTTCTTTTGACATTTTTAATGAAATAAATCCATATTGCACAGATGACACAGATTTAGCTCAAAAGTTACTAACTTGGACACAGGGCATGAAATATGAAAGGGAAAAGACTTCGAGTGATTTTGCATCACTTCCTTCTATTATATTAGGTGGAGGAAGTGACTGCGACTCAAGAAGCATGCTTCTTTCTGTCCTGCTGAAAAACATGAACATGGATAGCATTATGTTTATCAGCAAAGAATTCAGTCATGCCGTTGCAGGATTGGTATCAACACATCCAGGGCACAGCTTTACTGCAAACGGCAAAGAATATCTTATGGGAGAAACAACCGCAAGCGGAATTACTTGGGGCATGATTGCACAGGAACAGGACGATATTTCCAAATGGATTCCCGTCCTGTTCTATTAGCTATTGGCTGTCTGCTATTTTACAAGAAGATTATATGCATCCAAAGCGTTATCTACAGACAAAAGAGAATCCTTAAGCTCTGAGTTTCTCATCTTAGAACTAAAGAATGAAAGTGTCTGCAGATAATAAGTATGCTGGTTGTAAGCAGCAGCAATCATAAACAAAAGACGAACGGGAACATCATCTACTGGTTCAAAGTCAATAATGTCAACCTTTGAAATACCTACAGAAAGTACAAGGTCTGTAACGCTTGCAAGACGAACATGTGGAATTGCAATGCCTCGTCCAACAGAAGTAGACATAAGGCTTTCACGCTTAAGGATTTCCTTCTGCAATTCTGCTGCATCTTTTACCTGTGGTGCAGTAGAAAGATTATCAGTAAGCTGAATAAGAGCATCATGTTTTGTTGTATGATTTAAAAATACAATTCTATCTGGTGAAAGAATGTTTTTAAGCTGAACAGAAACATCTACAACATCAGCTTTAGATGAACCAAGGCGGTCATTCACCCATTTTTCTATCTCAGATTTCTTAAAACGCCAGACAGTTCCAATCTTTCCGCTTGGAATCTCGCCCTTCTGAGCCCATTCATATACAGTCCTTTCGCTAACGCGAAGGTATTTGGCAACTTCATCAATAGTAAGAATATTGTCTTCCACAATCGTTTCCTTAATATGTAATCTCTTTGATATACCTTGCATAATTTTGCATTGTTAGCGGTATTTTGTCAAGAGTTAGAAAATAATACTTGCATTTAAGATAATATAATATATGCTTGCTAAATTTTTATCTATTTACTACTATAGTACAATATGCAAAACAAGAAACCATTCAAATTAATAGTAGGTCTTTCAGCTTTTTTCTTTATATATATAATTGTCAGTCTAAAACCTCTAGGACATGAATTACATTTAACACCAGACTGGGCTGTAAGCATAGACAGAATACAAGAAAAAAAAGACTCCGACGAACTCATTCCATTCCGTCTGGGGCAGACAATCGGATATTTTACAGAAGACGGCAGAGTCATAAGTGCAATTCCGTATCCTTATAATGCAACAATATCCGATACATATTACACAATCTACGGTGCAGACAATAAAGAAACTGAGATTCTTACAACAGATAAAGAAAAAGCTGGAACCATAAATGCTCCTGGTTTTCCATATTTTGATGAAGACAGAATTTACATGTTCCTACCAGGTGGAACATCAATTGCAGAATTTGAAATAGACGGCACAAAAAAGTGGGACTATGAATATTATGCGCCAATTACAGCTTTTGATTCTTCTAAGGCTGGAACTGTAGTAGGTTTTTCAGATGGACTTATAATTTCATTCAATAAAGACGGAGACATTGACCAGCAGTATTTTCCAGGCGGAAGTGAAATAGAAATCATCCTTGGAGCCGGAATTTCCAAGAACGGTAAATACATTGCCTGTGTAAGCGGACAAAAACAACAGAGATTCGTTGTTTCTGAAAAAAACGGTGAACATAGTAAGATTATTTTTCATGAATATCTTCCAAAAGATTTTGCAAAACAAGTTGCCGTTACTTTCAATGATGCTTCAGACACTGTTTACTACAATTATAACGGTGGCATTGGCATTGTTAATCTGAATACTCAAAAAAGTGCACACATTCCAATCTCAGGCTTTATATCTCAGATTGAAGAATCTACAGAAGAAGATCTTGTCTTTGTATTAAGCCATGAAAACAATTCTTATACAGTAACAATAATTGAGCCTTTCAACCATGTTGCAGGAAAATTCACTTTTGACGCAAACTATACATTCATGCAGCTCAAAGGGAACAAACTGTTTCTTGGTAAAGATAATAAGATTTTCAGACTGACAATTTCCAAAAACTAAGACATATACATTAAGGAGATTATATGAACATAAAAAAAATTGCAGCAGTAACAGCATTTTCAATCCTTGCTGTAGGATGTCTTATTGCATTTGACTGGCCACAGAACGAAACCGAAGCAAATTCTTTCTTTTCTTATTTTGGACAGCTAAGAGGTGAACAGTTAGGAACTTCACTTATTTTTAACGAACCTTCTGATATAAAATCTACAGATAAAGGAACTATTGCAATCATACTTTCAGAGCACAACAATGAAACTGGATGGTTTGAATCTCCTTTAGGCAATGCAGTTATCGTAGCGCACAACAACGGTTTGCAGACTGTATACGGAAATCTTGAAGAAGAAGGTTTAATTTCAGGCATTGAACAGGACATTTCGACTGGCACACGGATCGGACAAAGCGGCAATTCTGGCTGGCAGGAAGGTCAAAGCTGCATGGAATTTAAAGTCATTGATACAAAAAATAAGACAGTAATAAATCCACGCCTGCTCATGCCACGCATAGGAAAAGAATTACAGCTGACAATCGGAGAACTGTCTCTTGAAGACAAAGACGGAAAAGTGCACTATCTTTTAAACGAAAGAAACTTTGCAAGCGGAACTTATTCGCTGTACCATACACGTCAGGAAATTGCAATGCCGTACAAGACTAATGTGTCAATTAACGGCACTACGGTAGAAAACATTCTGTATGACAAGTTGGAATCGCACAACGGAAATCTTTGTGCTGTGGGCAACAGTAATTATGATGTTAAGAAAATATATCCAGATGCAAAAAGGCATCTGCTTGCCGTTGTACGACTGACAAAAGGTCACAGCACATTATCAGTTACGCTTTATGATATATTAGGAGCAACAACTTCCATTACATATAATATAGACGTAAACTGATATTTTTTTTACTGCTTAGAGTTTATGGCAGATGCAATAATGCCGCCACCACAAGTAACGCCATCTTTATAAAATACGACAGATTGCCCTGGAGCTACAGCCCGCTGAGGTTCATCAAACAACACCTTATATGTATTATTTTCATTTGGCATAAGACGTGCCGTAACAGGCTTAGATGCCAGTCGTATTTTCACGGAAGCTGAAAATTCACAGGAAGGATCATAATCTGCAGGCCAAACAAGGTCTTCTGCAATCAATCCATCACAGAACAAATCGCTATCCTTTCCCAAAACAACAAGATTTTTCTGCTTATCTATTGCCGCAACATAAAGAGGTTCTTTTGCACTAACACCAAGTCCCCTCCTCTGACCTATTGTATAATGCTCAATTCCCTTATGTCGGCCGAGCACATGACCGTCCATATCAATAAAATCACCGGGCACAGAAGGCTGATCGCTAAATAGATAGTCCATATATTCAGGAGGAATAAAATCCTGACTTTCAGCTTTTTCAGCAGCTTTCAAGTTGCGTTCCTTTGCCATGGCAAAAACCTCTTTCTTTGTATAGCAGGAAAGAGGAAAACGGACCTTTTCAAGTACTGTAGACGGAATTCTATATAAGAAATATGCCTGATCTTTTGTCAAATCCATTGCACAGGCAATCTGTGCTGGCATAGATTTACCTTCCTGAGCCAGAGAGGCATTTTCACCATACAAGGTAGAAAGGCTTTGCTCTCCCCTTACAATTTTTGCATAGTGTCCCGTACAGAAGTAGTCGTAATTAATGCCCAAGGACTCAATTCCAGCAAGAAGAGCTCCAAACTTTATGAATCTGTTACAGCGGATGCAAGGATTAGGAGTTCTTCCAGCACGGTATTCAGCTTTAAAATAATCAAGAACCTGTTTTTTATATGCTTCCTTAACATCAATAACATGATATTCAATGCCATACTGCTTACAAAATTGTTCACAATCTGCAATATCTGCAACTTCTCCAGGTCCGTAACAGCTGTCATGAAGATGGGCTGCAATCGGTAAATCTGGCAAGTCACCTTCTGTCCATAGAGACATGGTAACGCCAATTACAGTACAGCCTTTTTCTTTTAGAAGAAGCGCCGTCATAGTAGAATCAACACCACCAGAAAGACCGACAACAACCTTATCGCCAGCCTTAGGCATTTCAAGTTCCTTATAATTCATGGGTATCATGATATAGAAAATACAAGTTTATGACTAGCCTAGGGCAACCGCATTATAAACACCTTTTTATCCTCAAGACGTCTATTGAAAAAAAACGCATTAACCTGTAACATTTTTTTTATCAAGGTATTCCTTACTATTTATGAATCGTATGAAAAATTATAAAATGTTTTTACTTCAGTTAGGAGTATTACTCCTGTCATCATTTTCCTCACTTTATCCGCAGGTATTCAAGAACGCAAAAGAAACAAGTTTAGTAAAAAGAATTCCCATAGGCTTTTCATGGTGGGCACCAGCAGACGATGACTGGCGGCTTGGAACAGGGAGCAAGACCACTTACAGTGCAATGTTCAATGAATTCGGCTTACAGGCTGGGGCTT
>CAMVEQ010000057.1:0-19415 GCA_947166545.1 uncultured Treponema sp.
TAGCCATTGGAGCAAGACAGTTTGTTGTACAAGAAGCTGCAGAAATGATGTTGTCATTCTTTGTAAGAGTCTTGTGGTTTACGTTGTAAACGATTGTTGGAAGGTCGTTTCCTGCTGGAGCAGAAATTACAACTTTCTTTGCACCAGCTGTAATGTGAGCTGCTGCCTTGTCCTTTGCACAGTAGAAACCTGTACATTCAAGAACTACGTCTACCTTGTTTGCTGCCCATGGGCAGTTAGCTGCGTCTTTTTCTGCAGAAATTTTGATTTCTTTTCCATCAACGATGATTGAGTTTTCTGTAGCAGATACAGTGTGCTTTCCTTCACCGATGCGACCCATGAATCCACCCTGTGCTGTATCATACTTCAAGAGGTGTGCAAGCATCTTTGGGCTTGTCAAATCGTTGATTGCAACTACTTCATAACCATCAGCTTCGAACATCTGACGGAAAGCCAAACGACCAATACGGCCAAAACCGTTAATAGCAACTCTTACCATAAAAGTTTTTACTCCTATATATTAAAGAAAATAATTCTTTTGATTTAATTTACTGTAATTTTTCAAAATATTCAATAGAGCAAGCAGAATATAGAAAAAAAGCACTTGCACACCGCATAAATATAAATGATTTTGCAAATCTCTTCTATAAAAATATAAAAATTGATATAATACTTTCACTTTTCAAACAAGTTCAAAAGAGGTTTTACATGTCCTATCCATTTAATGAGATTGAGCCTAAATGGCAGAAATATTGGTCTGATAACAAGACTTTCAAAGTTACAGAAGACACACATTTTCCAAAAGATAAAAGACGGTACGTACTAGATATGTTCCCATATCCAAGTGGAGCAGGTCTACATGTAGGACACCCAGAAGGCTACACAGCAACAGACATCTATTGTCGTTACCTTCGCATGAAGGGCTTTAACGTACTTCATCCAATGGGATACGACGCTTTTGGTCTTCCTGCCGAAAACTACGCAATCAAGACAGGTACACATCCTGCCACAACAACATTCAAAAACATCGATCACTTTACACAGCAAATAAAAGCACTCGGTTTCAGCTACGACTGGGACAGAGAAATCCGCACCTGTACACCAGACTATTACAAATGGACTCAGTGGATTTTCCTTCAGCTTTACAAAAAAGGACTTGCTTACGAAGCTGAAACACCAATTAACTGGTGTCCAAGCTGTATGACAGGTCTTGCAAACGAGGAAGTAAAAGAAGGTCACTGCGACCGCTGTGGAGCACAGGTTACACACAAGACAATCCGCCAGTGGATTTTAAAGATTACCGCCTATGCCGACCAGCTTATCAGCGACCTTGACGGGCTTGACTGGCCAGAAAGTGTAAAACTCATGCAGCGCAACTGGATTGGACGCTCAGAAGGTGCAGAAGTTGACTTTACTGTTGCTGACAAAGACGGAAAACCAACAGACACAAAACTTACTGTATATACAACACGCTGCGACACATTGTTCGGAGCAACATACATGGTTGTTTCTCCAGAACACAAGGATATTGAAAAACTTACAACAGCAGAACAGAAAGAAGCTGTACAGGCGTACCGCGAGCAAGCAGCCAAAAAGAGCGACCTTGAACGCACAGACCTTGCAAAAGACAAGACTGGTGTATTCAGCGGAAGCTACGCAATCAACCCTGTAAACGGAAAGCTCATTCCAATCTGGGTAGCAGACTATGTTCTTATTTCTTACGGAACAGGAGCAATCATGGCAGTTCCTGCCCACGACACACGTGACTGGGACTTTGCAAAGAAGTTCGGGCTTCCAATAATTGAAGTTCTTAAGAGCGAAGTTGATGTTCAAAAGCAGGCTTGGACAGAAGACGGTGTTCATGTAAACTCAGAATTCCTTGACGGACTTAACAAGAAAGACGCCATTGCAAAGATGATAGAGTTCCTGACCGAAAAGAAAATCGGTAAGAAAGCTGTAAACTACAAACTTCGTGACTGGGTTTTCAGCCGTCAGCGTTACTGGGGTGAACCAATTCCTTTAGTACATTGTCCTCACTGCGGTACAGTTCCAGTACCAGAAGACCAATTGCCTCTCGAATTGCCAGATGTAAAGACATATCAGCCAACAGGCACAGGCGAAAGCCCTCTTGCTGGCATTGACTCATGGGTAAACTGTAAGTGTCCTAAGTGCGGTGCAGACGCAAAACGCGAAACAAACACAATGCCTCAGTGGGCAGGAAGCTGCTGGTACTATCTGCGCTATCTTGATCCAAAGAATGACAAGGAATTTGTTTCTAAAGATATAGAAAACTACTGGATGCCTGTTAATCTTTACGTAGGTGGAGCAGAACATGCCGTTCTTCACCTGCTCTACTCTCGCTTCTGGCACAAGGTACTTTACGATATTGGAGCAGTAAGCACAAAAGAACCATTCCAGCGTCTTATCAACCAGGGTATGATTACCTCTTTTGCATTCCAGAGAAAGAATAAATCTTTGGTTGCAGTTGACATGGTAGACGAAAAAGACGGTAAGTTCTTCTCTAAAGAAGACGGTGAAGAACTTGAACGCGTTATTGCAAAGATGAGTAAGTCTTTGAAGAACGTGGTAAACCCAGATGAAATGATTAAAGCCTACGGTGCAGACAGCGTTCGCATGTACGAGATGTTCATGGGACCTCTTACTGTATCAAAGCCTTGGAACACACAGGGACTCATTGGTGTAAACCGCTTCCTCGAAAAAATATGGGGCATAGCTCAGAAGCCATATTCTGACATTGACATTACAGGAAAACTTGAAGACGAAGCCCTTGTATCATTGCGCAAGACTTACGCAAAGACTGTAAAAAAAGTTTCTGATGACACAGATACACTAAACTTTAACACAGCAATAAGCCAGATGATGATTTTCATCAATGAATGTTCAAAACTTGACTCCATTCCTCGCGCAATGTGGGAAGGTTTTGTCAAGATGCTTGCCTGTTATGCTCCTCACCTTGGAGAAGAACTCTGGCAGAAACTTGGTCACGACAAGACTGTAGCTTATGAAACTTGGCCAACATTCAACGAAGAATTCTGCAAGGAAGATACAAAGACAATCGTTGTAATGATAAACGGTAAGCTCCGCGACAAGTTCGAAGCAGCTCCAGGAACAGACAAGGATGAACTTCAGAAAATTGCCCTTGAAACAGAAGGTGCAAAGAAGTTCCTTGACGGAAAATCAATCGTAAAGGTTGTAATTGTTCCAGATAAGCTTGTAAACATCGTAGCAAAATAAAATACGATAAAAAATAAAGGGCTTTATGAAAGTTATGCTTTCATAAAGCCCTTTTTTTTCATTATACATTTTCAAACTTTATAGTATAATAGATTGCATGGAAACAGAAAGTTTCAGAATTCATTACATAAAACTTGCAGGAACAATAGCACTTCTTGGCAATGCAGTCCTCGCTGCAATAAAACTTATTTTAGCACATCTTTCAGGTTCTCTTGCCGTTATGGGAGACGGCATAGACAGTTCTACAGATGTTCTTATAGCTATTGTAACACTCATTATCGGAAGCATGATAAGTAAGCCAAGCGACAAAGATCATCCATGGGGACATGGACGGGCTGAAACAACGGCAACAATGATGCTCGCTTTCATAATCTTTTTTGCCGGAGCACAGCTGATCATGAAAAGCATAATCAAGATTATTAATCATGCTGAGATTCAATCAATCTCTTACTATGCAATCGTAGCAGCTGTCATTTCCATCTGCGGAAAAACTCTTCTTGCAATACTACAATATCACTATGGAAAGATTGCAAACAGCGACATAGTAAAGGCTAATGCCCAGAACATGAAAAACGACATCATTATGTCAGCAGGAATCCTTTCAGGACTCATTCTTTCAACACTTTTCAAATGCCCAGTCCTTGATCCTGCCATAGCATTGCTAGTTGGTATCTGGGTCATTAAAAATGCAGCGGAACTTTTTAAGCAGACAAATACGGAACTTATGGACGGAAACGTTGACAACATTCTGTACAGAAAATTATTTCATGCAGCAATTTCAGTATCAGGGGTTTCAAATCCGCATAAGGCAAGAATAAGAAAAATTGCAAACTTAATAGACATTGATCTTGATATAGAAGTTCAGCCTAACATTACAGTATATGAAGCACATGAGCTTGCAGAAAAAGTAGAAGAAGCCGTACGCAAAGAAATTCCAGAAGTATACGACATTGTAATTCACATCGAGCCAGAAGGATCTGACTCCCACCAGCCCAAAGAAAGTTTCGGTCTTACACCGTTACATCTGGAACAGAAAAACTAGTCAAAAAAAATTAAGACTCTGAATCTTTTTCCCAGGCATCAATAAATTCAAACATAAACTGCTGAATGTCGCCAAACCATTTCTTCTGAAAATTACAGGCAGTTTTACCAATATATCGGAAATGCCAGCACTCCCACATATAGCCCGTAACATCTTCATACCCCTGAGGAAAACTTAATGACCAGCCATAATCTGCAGCATGTTCATAAACCCATTTTCCCATTTTAGTATCACCCCAGTCATCGGTAATAGAACCAAAGTCAACGGCAACACCAAGCTGATGCTGGCTTGTTCCAGGTCTTGCACTATATCGCTCAGCAAGTTCAACACCATCTTGCGATACATAGCGGTTAAAAAGCCCTTCCTGATATTTATATGAACGGTATGTAGAACTCACCAAAAGCTTTATTCCGTCATTCAAAGCACCTTGAGACAAAGCTTCAAGAGCTTTATATGCCTCAGGGCGAAGAGAAAGATCATTGCGGCTTATTGCAAACAAATCATTCTTTTTAAGCGGCACCAAATCTTTCGGAACATAATCAGAACCGACATTATGTTTTTTGTCTATTAAATAATAAAGACTTAAATCATCGTTACGAAATGTTTTTTCTTCTTGAAGCACCACATTAAGATCTGCAAGAAAAGCTTCTATATCAGATATTATAACCACCTCTAAAAAGCGTGGAGACATTCTGGAAAGAACCCTTCCTAGTTTTTCCAATTCCAAATTCTGTTTTACTTCAACCTCATTTTTTTTTGAATCAACCTGTACCGCAGTCTTGTTTTCTTTTCCGCAACTAGTAAAACACAACAAAGCAGAAACAAAACACATCAGCACCATTTTATTACATCGCATCAGAAACCTCTGTTACCGAATGAATAATATAGAATGTATTCCAGAACCCAGTCCGTGTTAATGCATAGTGAGCCGCATCAGAAGGGTTCATAATAAACAGCTTGGTATCAAATTTTTCTGCATCATTTATTCCTGCAAGAATAATTCCCAACCCAGAAGAATCCATTGAAGACACAGTTGACATATCAAGAACTACGTTGGTGTCAATTATATATCGATAAATTTTTTCCTGCAATTCAGAAATCGTATATGAGTTTACATCACCTACAAGTTCAAGCAACACATAGTTAGGACCAATTTTTTCAGTCAAAGAAAGCTGATTCACTATTTAACCTCCTTTTCATCAGAACTAAGATACTTCAACATGAATATTGTTATATCATCTTCAAGCTGAGTTGAAGTAAACTGACCAAGAGCCTCGTATGCAAACTGACAAATCTTATCTGCAGGGTAAGAAGAGTTATCCATCATTTCATTTTGAATTCTAGACTTACCAAATTTTTCACCACGCAATGATTTTGTTTCAATCAAACCGTCAGTACAAGCAAATACCATGTCACCAGGAGCAAGCTTAACTTTCTTTACTTTTATAAGTTTGCTAATATCATCTGCAAATCCAAGAATATATCCGTCACCCTGAATTTCAATAACGTTATTATAAGCCCGTGTATAAAGGAACAAAACAGGAGCACCACAGTTAATATAATACATTGTATCTGTAGTTAAATCCATCAATCCAAACAATCCTGAAAAGAATACACCTTTTGGAAGGCTGTCCTTAATAAACATATTAACCTTTTGAATAAGCAGCTTAAAATCTGTTGTTTCAGCAAGGAAGGTTCGAATAATAGACTTCATAATAACCATATTCATTGAAGCTGCAATTCCCTTACCGCTCAAAGAACCAATAATATAGATATAACGTGTATCCGTAAGGCGGATAATATCTACAAATTCACCACCAATATTACGAGCAGGAACCATTCTATAACCAATATCATATTTCTGATTTTTAATGTGATCCATGTTTTCCTGAATAGACGTAATAATCTGGGCAGACATTTTAATTTCTTTGTTTACAGTACCAACAACGGATTCATTCAAAATGTTTTTCATGTAGTATCCAATAACAAAGAAGTTTGAATACAGATTGTTGAATACCTTTAAGTCGTAATCATTGTAAACATTTCCACTTGTCTTTTTACCAAGAGCAATAAGACCAATAAGCCTGTGACCTTCACTAATCACAATGAAAGCATCACTATCTGTAAGCTTAAACAAATTAAGCAGCTCACCACGAACAGTAGCAATAGAAGAATCCTTGCCTACAAATTCCTTAAACACAACACGCTTTTTAACGTTCATCAGCTTATCAAAAAGCTCTGTATGAATTTCAATAGACTTCTTTTCATCATCTGGAACAGAACTATAAGCATATTCAAAAAAGCCATCACCCGAGTCTACAATAACCTTAAGAAAAGAAGAGTCTACATATTTATTAAAAATATTAAACAGCTTTGACGTAATTTCAGAAGATTCCTGCTGAAAATTAATTGCAGCAATTTCTTCGGAAAAAGCCTGTGCATAACGGCTATCGCGAACAAGACCTTTTTTATCAATAAACTGATTTGTAAGATACCACAGTGCAAAAATAACACAGCATTGAATAACAAACAAAATATAAAAAAGAGTCTTATGACGTGAATAAATTGGCCATGAAAGCATAAAGAAAAGAGCTATTACAGCAGATGGAATAAGATATCTAAATATAAATTTGATACCAGCATTTACAGCAAGTTTTTTATCCCAAATTTCATTATTTCTTTCAGCAGCTAAAAAGCCAAACAACTCAGGAATAAAGCCAACCATAAAAAGCGACCTGAGCATAGGCTGATATACAGAAGAAACTTTTATGAAAGCCAAAACTATAATAGAAGCAAAAACTCCCATTGTTGCAATATTAATCTTCTGACGGGGAATAATAGCATTTGTATGCTCTGCACGAACAAGCACCATCAAGCTTACAAATATAGGACAGAAGAAAAGATACGAATATACATAAAAGTCAAAAATCGTAAGCATCAGGGCTCTTCCAAGAGAGCCTTTGAAAATAAATGCAGACGCAATCTGGAATGTATTATCATACGTAATGGAAAGATTAGAGATTCCGCCACCCTTTACAAAGAAAATAAGAATCATGGCAACTATATTTAATGCCCACTGAACAACATAATGTCTTCTTTGCTTTTCTTTTTCAGGGAAAAGATACAAGAATACACAACAGTTTACACTAAACCATCCCATGATAAGATACATCAGTTTTCCAATAGAAAGAGCCAACTGCTGAGGTGCAAAAAAACACATGGCAAGAGTTATTGCCATAAGAGCAAACAGTGCAGCCAAAAAGAGCGTACTGTTTACAATAACAGCAGTATTATTGGTTTGATTTTTCTTTCCA
Source organism: uncultured Treponema sp. (assembly GCA_947166545.1). Taxonomy (GTDB): domain Bacteria; phylum Spirochaetota; class Spirochaetia; order Treponematales; family Treponemataceae; genus Treponema_D. The sequence continues at coordinate 7,612 of CAMVEQ010000057.1, forward strand.
GTGTCAATTGTAAAAGAAAAAGCAATGAGAGAAATACTTATAATGACATTTAAAACTAGAAAAACCATAGCCTACTCCACAATTTTTGCAACCATCATTGTAACATCATCATGCAATCGCTTATTGCCATTATATGACATTATCAAATTTACAATATCATCAACAAACTGTTTTGGATGCTTTTCAGCACTCGTTGTAATTGTATTATGGAACAATTCCGTATCACCAAGTTCCACGCCTTCATCATTCATAACTTCAGAAACACCGTCAGATGACATAAAAATAACATCACCACGGAACAATCTTTGCTCAGCAACTTCAATTTCATCAGGCAAATCAATAATTCCAACAACAGAACAGTTAGAAGTCAACGGTCTAATGCGGTACCCATCGGCAGCCTTTGTAATTACAATCGGGTCAGACATTGAAGCATTTACATAGCGGATTGTCATCTTGGTTGTATCAACAATGCCAAGAAACAAAACAGTGTACTTATCTTGAAGATGCATTCCCTTAATTGCTTTATCTACCGCACGAATCATACCAGGCAAATCATCCTTGTCTTCAAGGATTTTTACCGTATTCATCACAAGTCCCATAACCAAAGCAGCAGCAAGACCTTTACCAGAAACGTCACCCAGCATAAGAAGTGTTTTCGATTTTGAAATAGGAAGAACAGAATAATAGTCTCCAGAAACGTTAATCAAAGGACGGAAATATGCAGCAAGTTCAAGATGCGAGATATTAGGCATTACAGCAGGAAGGAACGAACGCTGAGTGTTTGCAAGCTGCTGCCATTCCTGAGAAAGAGAAGCAATTTCAGACAAATCACTTATAGTTGTAGTCCTGTTCAAGAAATTACAATACTCTTCATACAAGTCTTTATAAATTGCAGTATCAAAAGCCTTAGTATATCTACAGAATACAAACAGATGCTTTCCCTTATATACAAGAAAAAAACCACGTGCAACTCTTGAAGAGTTTACAATACCATAATTTGAACCTAAAAAGAAAACGCCATCGTTCCAGCTTGAACCAAAGTTAAGTTCGATTGTACTTAAAACATTCTTATCAATAGTCAGTCTATCAGGACTATTATATAGAACAAAGTTTTTAATTCGGTCAACAAACAAAACTGAACAGTCACCTTGAATTTCAAAAACCTCACCCAAAATCTTATAGAATTCGTCAAAAGAATAACAGAATTTAAGTCTTTCTATAAAATCCGAAATTAACTTTGTTTCATTTTTTAAAAGGGCATCTCTCTTAAATTTTGCGTCAAGTGATCCATTAATTTTATAAAATACAAGTAAAACGGAAATAATTAATGCAGCTGTAGTTATCCATGTAAAAAAGTTTGAATATCGTTTATTTTCATCTACAGCAGGAATAATGCTGACGGAAAGGAATATGATGAGTGCTATTACCAAAAACTCTGTCAGAACAAAAAGCACCCGATGTTTATATTTATACATATAGCCCCTCTAAAAATGGTATAATGTTTATACTCTATATCGGCATATTTTATAACATTTTATAGAGGGTTTTTAGTCTTACAGGCGTTTCCTTAGTTTGAAAGTTCTGACAATGGTATAGGATTTGGAGAATCTGAAGGATTTTCCAACTTCAGATATTCCTGCAAAAGCAGAGACTGCTGTCTTGATACATGAGAAGGCAACTGTACCATAATCTTTACATACAAATCGCCCTTCTTTGCACCGCCACTATATGGGACGCCCTCATTCTTAATGCGAAGCATCTTTCCATTTGAAGTAGATGCAGGAATTTTTATAGTAGCCTTGCGGTTATCAAGAGTTGTAATTGTAATATCAGCACCAAGAATAGCCTGAGAGAAACTGATTGGCACTGCACAGTACAAATCGTTTTCACTACGCTCAAAGTAGCGGTCATTCCGTACATGAATAACAATAATCAAGTCTCCAGTTTCGCCACCAGACTCGCTTGCATCGCCCTGATGAGGAATGGTAATTCTTCTGCCATCATCCACGCCAGCAGGAATATTTATACTAATAACTTTATCTTTAGACTCAAGACCAGTTCCATGACATGCAGAACAAGGGTGGTCAATTACAGTGCCCTTTCCGCCACAGGTTGGACAAGTCTGCTGAACAGAGAAAAATCCAGCACTGCGACGAATCTGTCCAACACCCTGACAGGTAGGACAGGTTTTTCTTGAAGAACCAGCTTCGCCACCAGTACCATGACATTTCTGGCACAATTCCTTGTGGCGAAAACGTACTTCTGTTTTACAGCCGTAAACAGCATCTTTAAAATCAATTTCAAGGTCATAACGGAGTGATGCACCAGCATTGCTTCTTGCCCGTGAAGATCTGGAGCTACCTCCAAATCCACCGCCAAAAAGATTTTCAAAAATGTCGCTGAATCCACCAGCTCCGCCACCAAACAAATCGCTAAAGTCATGGAAAGCATGGCTGTAACCTTGACCGCCACCGCCTCCCATGCCATCAAGACCTGCAAATCCGTACTGGTCATAGATAGGACGTTTCTGTTCATCGCTCAAAACTTCGTAGGCTTCAGTAGCCTCCTTGAATTTTTCCTCGGCTTCTTTATCGCCCGGATTTCTATCAGGATGATACTTTACAGCAAGTTTACGGTATGCCTTTTTTATAGTTTCCTTATCCGCACTCTTATCAATGCCTAACACTTCATAATAATCACGTTTTGTAGCCATGTTCGTTTACTATCCTAAAAGTTTCACAGTTTGATTTTACAGCTTAGACTTATTTGTCGTCATGAACCTCATATTCAACATCATCAGCACTGCCCTTATCAAAGCCTGATGACTTTGCAGAAGAAGCACCTGCATCAGCACCACCAGCATTACCTGCTCCAGCACCTGCATTTGCACCAGCTCCAGCAGCACCTTGCTGTGCAGCCTGAGCCTTATACATTTCCTCTGCAATCTTGTAAGAAGCCTGCTTCAAAGCCTCAGTCTTCTTCTTGATGTCTTCAACATTGTCGCCCTTCAAAGCTTCTTTCAAATCATTCATAGCAGCTTCAATAGCAGACTTGTCGCTTGCAGAAATCTTATCGCCCATATCTTTGAGAGTCTTTTCTGTAGAATATACAAGACTGTCAGCTTCATTCTTTGCATCAATAGACTCACGCTTCTTCTTGTCAGATTCTGCGTTAGCCTCAGCGTCCTTAACCATGCGGTTAATTTCATCCTCACTCAAACCACTTGAAGAAGTAATCTGAATGTGCTGTTCCTTACCAGTTCCAAGATCCTTTGCAGAAACGTGAACAATACCGTTTGCATCAATATCAAATGTAACTTCAATCTGTGGAACACCACGTGGTGCAGGAGGAATGCCAACCAAGTCAAAACGACCAAGTGTACGGTTCTGATCAGCCATTTCACGTTCACCCTGAAGAACATGGATGCTTACAGCTGTCTGACCGTCAGCAGCTGTAGAGAATACCTGGCTCTTCTTTGTAGGGATTGTTGTATTGCGGTTGATAAGACGTGTAAATACGCCACCCATTGTCTCAATACCAAGTGAAAGAGGTGTAACGTCAAGAAGAAGAACATCCTTAACATCACCAGCAAGAACACCACCCTGAACAGCAGCACCAATTGCAACAGCTTCATCTGGGTTTACAGCACGGCTTCCTTCCTTACCGAAAATGCTCTTTACAATTTCCTGAACCTTAGGCATGCGGCTTGAACCACCAACCAAAAGAACCTCATCAATCTTATCAGGAGTAATTTCTGCATCCTGCATAGCCTTGCGACATGGTTCACGAGTAGCTTCAAAAAGATGATCTGTCATCTTTTCAAACTCTGCACGTGAAAGGCTCTTCTGCAAGTGCTTAGGGCCGGTTGCATCAGCAGTAATAAATGGAAGGTTAATATCTGCTGTTGTCTGGTTAGAAAGAGAAATCTTTGCATTTTCAGCTGCTTCACGAAGACGCTGCATAGCCATAGGATCACCAGAAAGATCAATTCCTGTATCAGCCTTAAACTGATCAATAAGCCAGTTTACAATGCAGCGGTCCCAGTCATCACCACCAAGGTGTGTGTTACCGTTTGTAGACTTAACTTCAAATACACCGTCACCAAGTTCAAGAATAGAAATATCGAATGTACCACCACCAAGGTCGTATACAGCAATTGTCTTTTCCTTGTCCTGATCCTTGTTGAATCCGAATGCAAGAGAAGCTGCTGTAGGTTCGTTGATAATACGCTTTACATCAAGACCTGCAATCTTACCAGCATCCTTTGTTGCCTGACGCTGAGCATCATTAAAGTAAGCAGGAACAGTAATAACAGCTTCTGTTACAGTCTCACCAAGATAATCTTCTGCAGTCTTCTTCATCTTCTGAAGGATGAAAGCACTGATTTCCTGTGGAGAATATTCCTTAGCAGCACCGTTTTCCTGTACTTCAACGCGAACATCAGCACCATGATCTTTAATTGCATAAGGCAACTTTGTTGCTTCGCCCTGCAAGTCGCTAAATTTATGTCCAATAAGACGCTTTACAGAATATACAGTATTCTTTGGGTTTGTTACCATCTGGTTCTTTGCAGGAAGACCTACAATTCTGTCACCCTTTGCTGTAAATCCAACGATAGATGGTGTTGTACGTCCGCCTTCTGAGTTCTGAATAACTACAGGTTCACCATTTTCCATTACTGCGACACAAGAGTTTGTCGTTCCAAGGTCAATACCAATAATCTTTCCCATAATATGTTACTCCTCTAAATTACAATTAATCTTTTTTTTCTTCAGGTTTTACAGTTCCATCAGGCATAGATACCATAACTTTTGCATGACGGATAACCATATCCTTAAGTTTATATCCCTTCAAATATACTGCTTTTAAAACCGGTTCGGCTACAGGATCATTAGAAGAACCGATAGCCTCATGAATATCCGGATCAAAAGCATCACCAACATTACCATAAGAAACAAGATTATACTTGTTTTCAAGCATTGAAACCAAACCGCTGTTTATCATCTTTACACCATCTGCAATAGTTTTAGGATCTGTAGCTGTTGCAGCGGCATCTACAGTGCGGTCAAAGTTATCAAGACTGTCAAGCAAATCCTTCAAAAGATTTGTGTTTGCATAATCAAAAGCATCCTGCTTTTCCTTAAGCATACGCTTACGGTAGTTTTCAAAATCAGCAGCCCTTCTGAGCACCTGATCCTTCAACTCTTCATTCTGCTTTGTGAGCTCTTCAACCTGAGCCTTCAAAGCCGTAAGTTCGTCTTTAGGTTCTTCTTCTGCTGTCTGCTCAGCCTCGGAATTTACAGTTTCTTCCTGACTTTCTTCGACTGTAGTGTTTTCAGCAGAATCTGTAGCAGCAGTTTCTTTTTCTTCCTGTTCTACATTCTGGTTCTGTTCTTCTTCCATGCTCATATATACCTTAAACTATAATTTTATAAAACATTATGTTATTACATTGAAGATAATAAAAGATTGAGTAAATAGTCAAGAAAACTTTCACTAAAATATATCAGTCTGTAGGTCCGCTTGTGTGAACGTCTTCATCAACAGCAGACAATGGCTGATATTGCTTTGCAGTACGCTGATCAATAGGAATATATGGACGTTCTGCAGAAACATTCTTGTATGCAGGGCGGTAAATGCGTCCGCCAGCAACAATTTCCTCAATGCGGTGAGCACTCCAACCTGCAATACGGGCAATTGCAAACAAAGGAGTAAACAGTTCACGCGGAATGTTGAGCATTGTATATACAAATCCTGAATAAAAGTCAACATTTGTACAGATTTTTTTAGAATCGCCATGGAATTCTGCAAGAATTTTTGGAGCAAGGCGTTCAATTATGCGGTAAAGATTAAATTCTTCTTCACAGCCCATTTCTACGGCAAGTTCTTCAGCCTTGTCACGCAACAGAGTTGCACGAGGGTCGCTTATTGTATAAACAGCATGTCCCTGTCCATAAATTAACCCTGTATGGTCAAAAGCTTCTTTTCTAGCAATTTTGCGCAAGTATTCTGCGATTTCGTTTTCATTGCTCCAATTCTTTACGTTTGCCTTGATGTCATCCATCATTTCAATTACACGTATGTTTGCACCACCGTGACGACGGCCTTTCAAAGAACCAACGGCAGCTGCAACGGCGGAATAAGTATCTGTATCGGCAGATGAAACAACATGTACTGTCAAAGAAGAGTTGTTACCGCCACCATGTTCTGCATGAAGGATAAGTGCAAGGTCTAGGATTTCAGCTTCAAGGCGTGTATAGCTTTTATCGCTGCGGATAAGACGCAGGAAGTTTTCTGCTGTACACAAATTAGGAGACGGATTGTGGATATACATACTTTTTCCGTCATAATAGCGTCTTTTTGCCTGATATCCATAAGCTGCAAGTGTAGAAAAGCGGGAAATAAGCTCAATACACTGGCGCAAAATATTGCCGATATTCCTGTCTTCAGGATAATCATCATAAGAATATGAAGCAAGAACACCTCTGGCAATCTTATTCATAATATCGCTAGAAGGTGCTTTCATTATCATGTCTTCCGTAAAGTTAGGAGGAAGAGTTCTCAGACTGCCAAGAAACTGGTTAAACTCGTCCAACTGAGACTGTGTAGGAAGTTCTCCAAATAATAGAAGATAAACACACTGTTCATAACCGAACTGATGCTTACTTTCAACATCGCGAACTATATCTTCAACACTGTAACCACGATAAATCAATTTTCCAGGAACGGCAACTTTTTTGCCTTCTGCGTCCATTTCATAACCAACAACATCACCGATACTTGTAAGACCAACTAAAACACCGCGTCCATCTGCATAACGCAATCCGCGTTTTACATCATATTTCTGATATAAAGAAGGGTCGATAGGGTCATTGTTCTGAACCTTTATAGACAATTCATTGATAATATCCTTAACATCAACAGCCATATTGCACCTCTTTTTGGGATTGTGAATAAAAATTGAATAATTATACAAAAAATACGCACTTATTGCAATTACATACGCAAAGAGATTTTTATATTGATAGATTCAGTTTCTACAAAGATACCCAGTTTCCGATTCTTTTTTGAGGCGAGGAAAATATTCTACATCCAATTCTCAATCTTTAAATTTTCAATTCTTCCAAGATGACTTTCATTGTTTGTTATTAAGACAGCATTATTCTCCAAAGCTGTTGCCCCAATGAAAATATCATCATCTTCAATAAGTTTTCCTTTTTGTGACAGATTTGCATAGATTTGAGCTGCGATTTCAAGGGTGTTATCTGTAAGACTTACAGTTCCTAAAAGTTTTGCCCAATTAATGAACCTTTGAAGTTTCGCAGTGGAACCGCAAGCCAGAAGCCCACGTTGCACCTCATAATACGCAACTCTAGGAATATTAATCTTATCACCCTGCAACAACTTGTCTACTATTATAGTTTTTATCCGTTCATCCCCCTTAAGAAGATAACTGATTATATTTGCATCAAGAAAATAAGTCATAGTTCTGTCGTTCTCTTAAAATGAATTCCCCGATTAATTGATTTATCAACAGCAGAGGATTCATCTTCTGTAAGCATTCCACACACATCATCAAGGGCGGCAATCTGATTCTTTATAAGATTTTCTTCATCCATGGAAAACTTACGTGAAGGAATGGAGATATACACAGTCTGATTCATTTCCAAGTTCACAGGTTCAAGCGTCCTTACTGCAGTTCCATCAAAATATCCTTGTATCACCATTGCACAACCTCCATTAAATCCATTATACCATATCTTGCAAGAAATTTCATCTACTTTCCTTCGTTCAATTCGGTCATGTGATTTTACAAAAATCAATATCATCAGGAACTGCAATTTTTCCTTTTGCAACTCCCAAAAGATTTGAATTATTTCTTTCTTGTGCAAAATATGACAGAAAAGAAATTTGTTCTTCAATATTCATCAAGGCTTTTACCATATAACTACCTCGTATTCGATTAAGTGGGATTCGGATATTTTCCTACCTCGTGTCCTGCCCAAATGTTTTTTACTAAAAACTCACTTTATCCAGCAAAAAATCAAACAGATTCAGAATAAGAATCCCGTTCTCATCTCGGTATGTTGGCTGCATTCCGCCTGTAATCACGACTTTTTGAAAGCTGTCTTTTATGTGCATCAAAGAACGCAGCTCCTGCTCTCTTTTTTCTTCGGTATCAAGCGCAAATGCAGACTGCACATAAACTCTGTCATAGCCCTTGTTGCAAACAAAATCCACTTCCAGATTCTTGCGCTCGCTCTTGCCCTCTGCATTTTTCGTATTGAGCGTTACCTGTCCCACATCAACGGAGTACCCGCGAAGCCTAAGTTCGTTGTAAATCAGATTTTCCATAAGATGAGATTGCTCTGTCTGCCTGAAATTCAGCCGTGCATTCCGCAATCCAAGGTCTGAAAAATAATACTTTGAGGGAGTGTCAATGTATCGCTTGCCCTTTATGTCGTAACGCACAGATTTTTCTATTAAAAAAGCATCCTGCATATAATCGAGATACGATTTTATTGTTTCCTGCGTTATACTGCTTTTTTTGATAGACTTAAAAGTGTCTGCAAGTTTTCTGGGATTTGTAAGACAGCCTATTGATGAAGAAAGAACGCTTATCAACTCTTCAAGGTCATCATCTTTTTGGATTGCATACCTTTCTTTTATATCCACAAGATATGTACTCAAAAAAAGCGACTTCAAATATTCTTTCTTTATGTTTTCATCACTTTCTAATGCAACTTTTGGCAGGGCACCGTAAGTCATATATTCGAGAAGCACATCATCTTTTTGTTTATCCTGATTTATTGAATAAAATTCCTTAAAAGACAATGGCTGAATATGAATTTCACAGCCCCGACCTCTAAATTCTGTGATTACATCTTTTGAAAGGAATTTTGCATTGCTGCCTGTTACATAAACATCGACATTCTCAATGTTCAAATAGCTGTTCAAAACATCTTCAAAATCACTAACCGTCTGAACTTCGTCCAAAAGCACATAGTACATTTTTTCATCGCCGATACGGGCATCAATATACGCCAGAAGTTCATCTGGATTTCTGAGATGTTTGTTTCGCCTGTCTTCCAGATTTATTTGAATGATGTGCTTGTCATCAATCCCATCTTGTTTTAGAAAATCTGCAAAAAGATTGAATAAAAGAAACGATTTTCCGCACCTGCGAAGTCCTGTAATCACTTTTATCAGACCATTATGGCGGACAGCTACAAGTTTGTTCAAATATAAATTGCGATTTATGATGTTCATATTAGATATTGTTGCAGATATACGCAAAAATATCAATTAAAAGAATATGTTTCAGTCGATATTTTTGCGTATTTACGCATTTTTTTCAAAAAACAGTGTATAAGATTCGTAGAAATCAGGTACACCCTCTCTTAACTTCTCTCAGTAAATTATATTATTTTAAATCTTCCAGTCTAAAAACTAATCCTTCACAAAAAGGTTCTCCGCTATAAGTCATATAAAAAGTCTCATGAGGAATATCTGTTTTATATGACCACGGAATAAATTCTAAATTATCAGTTGTTTTGTTCTGGTCATACCATACTGCAGAAATAGAGTTTACACCAGTTTCCTTACGCAAAAGCCATTCATCATTATGTTTTTCAAGATGAAAAACACCGCCATCAAAACACTCACCTTCCTGTTCTATCGCACCATCAAGCTCTATTAAATCATCAGAATGACCTGTAACAATTACAAGATTATTTTTTACTGCACTTTCTAATTCAAATCTATAAAAACCATCTTCCAAATCACGATTATTAAGAGCTTTGGCAAAGGCTTTTGCATTAATCTTTTCAAACTCCAAAAGAAGAAGATAATCTACAAGTTTTGAATATTTAGCTCCAAAACGTTCTTTTGTCTTAGAAGCAATGATATTTTTATCATTACAAACAGCTGATATACCTTCTATAAAATATTCAATATTTTTACTGCATTCCATAAAATAATTCATATTGTTTTAACTCCACTGTAATTCAAAATAATAAGTTTACCAATCACCTTTCGGTCATGTGATTTTACAAAAATCAATATATTTTCTTAATATCAAAGTTTAGGATTTTCTTGTGTAGAGTTTGTCTCAAACATTTCAACTATTTCATCATTACAAAAATCAATATCATCAGGAACTGCAAATTTTCCTTTTGCAACACCCAAACGATTTGAATTATTTCTTTCTTGTGCAAAATATGACAGAAAAGAAATTTGTTCTTCAATATTCATCAAAGCTTTTGCCATATTTCACACCTCCATTCCTATTTATTATAGCATAACTTACTAAAAAGTCATCTACGCTCCTCTTTTACAATCTCCCAATAGCCGCCTTTGTCTGCACCTACGCGACGAATATATCCTTCCGCCTGCATTTCTGAAAGTATTTTCTTTACTGTGGTATGCCCTATATCAAGTATTTCTTCCAGTTTTGTAATTGTGATTTTATTATCTTCCGAAATAGCATTAATTATCTGCTCTGCTTTTTCAGGCCACTGTTCTGGCCATTTTTCTGGCCATTTTTTGTTTTTCAGGTCACTTTTTGAAGATTTATTTTCTTCTGTATTTTTAATACCCTCACTCTCACCAGCTTTAAACATCATCATAATGTCATTGGGATGAACTGTATATTCCGGTTCGGCGATACCATATTCTTTACAAAGATTGCAGATTTTTTCGATAACCACGCCCCATGCATTTTGAGGGAGAAAATTCATGTTTTACAATAGGATATACTCAGTCATTTAATAAGTAGGTTGTACCAGATTCTTCCAAGAACAAGTCAAAGTCGCTCTTGTACAATCTGTCCTGCACTATGCGATATTTTTCAAACTCTGTTTCTGCATGAAGCCTAGCAATTTCTGCTGTTACTTTTCCTGCATCCTGCAATAAACCATATTCAAACATTTCTATAAATTTGTTCAAACGCTTTTCCCAATCTGCCATTGTAAGAGGAATATGACGGTTCGCCATGTTCTCGGCAAAATCAAGATAAGCGGAAACCATTCGGTTCAATTGTCCAAGTTCTTTTTCTGACAAATAGTTTTTTGCGACAGTTACATCAGACTTTTTGATTTTTCCATTTGGGGCATCCTGCCATGTAGTAAGTCCCATGTGTTCTTTTGTTGCATCTGCACGTTCCACAATCAGTTCCGCAGCAGTATGTCCGTGAACTGCATAATGTGCAACGCTACGCACTTGCTTGCCTTGCTCCCTCAGTTTGAACTATTCGAAATTTTCGAATAGTTGCCCTTTCTTCCAGTTCAGAATCCTCAAAAATCTTTTTTATATGATAATTAATTGTATTTGGCTCAACCTCATACAAAACAGCAAGCATTTTTTGCGTAATCCAAATATTTTCATCTTCATAACGGACTTCAACACTGTTTTTATCATCCCCAGTTGCCGCAACAAAAGTCAAATATTCTGCGGCAGAACTTCGAATTGTTATTTCTTTCTGACGTTTCTTTGCCATGTTTATTCATTCCCCTTTTATGATTTCCCAATGACCGTTTTTATCTGCACCAACTCGAATTAATATACCATTTTTCTTTAATTCTGATACGATTCGTCTTGTCTGTCTTTCAGATTTTTTTATTGCATCCGCAATTTCCATGACATTCATATTAGGATTTTCAAATTTTTTAAATTCTTTTTCTTCTCTTAATTTTTGTTCCATTTCTTCTTCTTTCTTTTCTTCTTCATCTTTAAGTACACCTAAAAAAGCTTCACCACCTTTTAATTGATTATTTTCTTGTTTATTTATATTTATTTTTATCTCA
>CAMVEQ010000058.1:0-19377 GCA_947166545.1 uncultured Treponema sp.
CAGGGAAGGAAGTCCAAAATCTCCTACGGCAGTATTTAGACTGAAATACTAATACCGCCATATAAGAGTTTTTCCACAAGGAACGCCTTCCATCTTCGCCACAAACCGAGAATCAGGATGTCACCTAAGTGTGATTAGAGATTTACGTCTCTTTTTGACGGTCTGAACCTCTCGCCTTCGAACTCTACAGTGATGCAGATTTCTTTAAGGCGATCAAAAACTGCTTTCCCCAATTTTTTTAGCAAATCTACCTTAGGAAGATTTGAAATCAAAACCGTTGGAAGCATATTTTCATAACGGCGGCGAAGGATGTAGTTCAAAAGAAAATTTTCCTTATCCGGCTGCATTGAACGTCCGATCTCATCAATCACCAACATCTGTGTTGAAGAATAAAAATCCATTAGCTCTTCCCGATTGATTTTTGCATGAAAATCCTGTGCGGATTCATACTTTAAAATCAAACCTTCCAGAGAAATGAAGTTTCCTCCACATTTTCTGATTATTGCAGAACCGAGATGTGTTTTTCCAAGTCCATGTTCACCAAGTATGAGAAGAACTTTGTCGTTCTTTTCTAGGTTTGAAAACTTTTTAATTGTTTCAAGATTTTCAGAATCTTTGTCAGTATTGGGAATGTATGTATCAAAATCTACATGCCAATAGCGACGAGGAACTCCGCTTGCTTCAAACTTCTTCTGAACTTTATAAGCAGCTTTTTTTTCTGCCAGTTCAGACATTTTTTTGTAGCTAGCTATTACCCATTCATCATTTTCTGCATTTGGTTTAAAGTCTTCCAAAAATGGATAGATATTTGTATTATTCACAAAAACTCCATTAGAATGCCAGATCAAAGAGCATATCATCTGTAACTGCATCAGCTCTATTTTCTGTTACAGAACTAACACGACTTTTCCGTTTTTGTTGCTCTTTCGTCAGCCATTTTTTCAGTGAATCAAAGTCTGATTTTGGATGAGCATGTTTTATTTGCTTCCATTTTGAATAGTCAATTACAACTGTTCCAATTTTTTCTTCACCAAACTCATCAATAAGGCTTTGATATTCCTCTTGATTTAACAAGACATTGTACATGCCTTTTAAATTTATTAAATTTGTATTATTCACATGTTTATTATTACCTGTGCCATTTATGGCTATAGGAGGCTTGCCAAAATTGGCTATACCCTGTTGCCATTTTTGACGATACCACTTCATGAAGTCAGCCAGATTTTTTCGAGAGGTATTTACTCTTATTTGTCTCTCTTCAATTTCCTTGCTGTTGTTTCTTCGCTGAATTTCAATTGTGATGTAACCTTTCTGTTTGAGGTCATTCACCCATCTGGATGCTGTTCGTTCTCCAATATAAAAATGCTGCATCAGATATTTATTCGAAAACCAGCAAAAACCTTTTTCCAAAGAATTAGAAACAATATCTCCAAATAAAAGTTTTTCTCCTACTGGAATGTTTGTATCTTCAATAATGAAATCAGGAACAATAATAAAACGGAATTGTAGATGCTCCTTACCGTTCACTGAATCCATCTGAATCTTCCTTAAACTGGTGGTTAGATGATTTAGAACAGTTTTTTATGTTTCTGCGACGATGTGTTGTAAGTTCATAATATGTAGGTCGTCCATCGTGAAATATAAAAGAGACATCAATTGTGCCAAACCGTATATTCTCACTGTTAATGTCCTGAAGTAATTGAATTAAAATTTCTTCGCTCATTTGATACCTCCGAATACGGATGTACGACAACTGGCAATGTAATTTTCCAAATCCTTCCGGTGTATCAGGACTCTCTTATGAATTATTGTCCTTGATAATTCGGTATAACTAATGAGAGAATCAAGTGTAGACAGTCCAATTCCTAATATCTGGGCTGTCTCCTGACGGCTGAAAAGAGTTTTTTCTGGCCATTCGGTTATTTCAAATGTAGGGTGTTTCATTTTCTGAAACTCCTTTTTGAGTTCCAGCATCGCGAATAGGAACTCAGGTGATATTAGCATGCTCTACAGAGAACCAACGGATCTCTAAAGCTTTCACCTGAATTGTAAAAGAAGATAAAAAAGTTTAGAAAACTTTTAAAAAACTAAAGCTATTTTTTAGGCATAGGAACTTTATTAGCAATAAGTACCTCCTTTACCTTCTTATACTTGTCTGTTTTTGAAGTATCCTGTTCTCTTTGTTCCATTTGATTTAAAGTTTTCCCAAATAAGTCTTTAAAGACATCTGATGGTATTAAAGATAGATTATTACTAAAAATGAATACAGGGTCTTTTAAAATTTCAGCAAAGACTTTTTGTGTACATGGGGAATTGTATTTAATTTTTTTATCTTTTATTTCTATGTAATCATTATCTATAAGAACTTCAAAATAGATTCTTGTTTCTGGTAAGTGAGAACAGAATTTATTAAAACTCTCTAATTGTGTTAATTCAGAATAATTTTCAAGAATAGTTTCAATTGTTCTCTTTTCATATTCCAAGTTTTCAATAAAAGTATCAGGTATCATAAATATTTTTTTTGTAAGATAATAAGGAGGGAGTATTTCTTTTTGATACAGTTTTAAAATTATAAAAATTCCAAATAGTGCTCCACTAATAAATAATAAATAAAAACTTATTGTTTTTAAGAGTTCATTATCTAATAAAAAAACAAATAAAAAAAAAAATAAAAGACCAAATATAAAGTAAAGAATTGCAAAAAAAATCATAAAACGTATTACATTTTCAAGGTCTTTCTTAGGATGATGAATATTTTTACGATAGCTACGAATCAATTCTCTCTCATGCTTAGTGTCATACTTTTGCCCAAATAAAAAAGATCTGTCATAATTTGTTGTAGAGAAGATATCATTCTTAGAAAAATCAAAATATTCTGAGACATCTCTATATTTATCATAACTTATATAATTATTTTTTTTTACTGAAATTTTAAACAATTCTAGTAAAAAAAGATATCTGTTAATATGTGCAATTTTGTCTTTTTTTGCGAATTCGTTTTTCCATATAATACGATGTTTTTGTTCAATTTCCATCATAATGAGACTCCTTTATGATTCAAGATTATATATTACTACAGTGTCATAGAATAACACCCTGTATAAATTTAGTAATTTATCTTATACTTTGGCAAGATTTTTCTGAAATTATCTGAACGAAACTTTACATTTAAAAGATTTCATCAAAACGTTGAATTACGAATAAAAAAGTTTTTCAGATCTTTAGCCTTTATAATCCTGACAGTTTAGATTCATCAGGATCATTTACAAATACTTCTCTCATAGTCTGACGAACAACTTCAAGAGTCTTCTCATCTTCAAGATGTTTTGCATAATGATCAAGCATTGCTGTAGTTTTATGACCACTAAGTGCCATAACAATCCGCTTATCTGTAATCTTATCCAACATTCTAGAACAGAAGAAATGTCTCCATGAATGAAAACAGATTTCATCAGGATTTTCATACCCTATTTCTCTGAGTGCACGACGTAGATATTTTCCCCAACCTTTTTCGTTCATTGGCATTCCAGGCTTTTGAGCAAAGAAGATAAAAGCTTCAGGTCCTTTATCCCATGGATTAAATTTCGCATAGTTCAACAATTCTTCTTTCAGTGATTTTGAAATTGGAATAGGAATTTCACGAGCTTCTCCGTTCTTGCAAGACTTAATACCTACGTATCTGCTCCAAGAATGATTCACATGGATTCCATCATCCTGAATATCTTTTACCCGAAGTCCCTGTATTTCTCCAGCTCTCATACCCGTATGCATTGCAACTTTATTAGCAAGTTTTGCAGCATCATTTTCCCAACCAATAGACATAATCTTATTTGCAATATCCATCGTAAGAACCTTCCGTTCTTTTGATTTTACAGTTTTATGATGTATTTTTTGAAAGCAAACATTTTCTGTTTGATCATGTTCAAATGCCCATTTTATCGGCAAGGTTATAGCATCTGCAATTCCGTTAATCGTCTTTGCAGCAAGTTTCTGAATTTTTTCATCACCCAGAATTTCTTTTATTTCATCAGATGTGATGGAACCTAGCGTTCTGCCTGTAAATTTTGGAAGCCAGTATTTATTTACCCGCCCAAACATAGTTGCACAATAACTTGCAGAAACAGGTAACCCGTCAACTTCGCGTTCTTTGACAAAAGGAGACTTTTCAAAATTCCAGAATAGAGGAAGGAATTCATCAACAAGTATACTTTCTTTTGTGTTAGGTCTGACTGCAGCGAGAATAAATTTACGTTCCTTTAGAATCTTGATAATTTTTTCAATTTCATCTTCTGTAAAATCATAAGTTTTCAAACTGTTAAAAAAGGAAAGCTTATCCACGTTGACACTAGAAGTTTTAACAGCATTAATTCGGCTAGGAATATTTCCAGTTACAATCCATTCCATAGCAATACGTTCTGCTTCAACGCGACTTTTGGTTCCTGTAGATTTGTTTTGAGAGCGAGTTCCATCGGATAACAGAAATTGAACATAAAAATATCCGTTGGACTTCTTAAATAACGAATAAGGCTTGGTCATAGAACACCTCACGTTGTGACCTCAAAAGTTTGCTTAAAACCTTTGCTTAAAACAGTGAAATTTCTACGCCAAGCCTTACTTAATTAGGATCGGTAGTAGTGTTAATCTCTTATAACATAAGAAATTAACTGTTTAGCTGGGGCAGGACTCGGACCTGCGGCCTCCGGGTTATGAGCCCGACGAGCTGCCAACTGCTCTACCCAGCGTCGTATTATGTTCAATAATAATACATCATATTTACAATGATGTCAAGAAAATATTTAGAAAAATAGCAATAAAATTTCAAAAAACTGTAAGAAATAGACAAAAACAGCTCAGATTACTATACTTATAACATGAAACATCTGAAAAATACATTATTTTCGCTTATCTTCCTATGTTCTTTATTACCTTCTTTGGGCTTTTCACAGACAAACTCAGAAAAAACACTGACTTTTAACAAAGAAGGCACATACAAATGTGGCAAACAGCCAAAACAAGTACTGTTTTCTCCCGACAACAAATGCGTTGTCCTACCCCTTCTTGAAGACAACGGTTTTCAAGTTCTGGATCTTACCAAAGACCGCACAGCAAAAATGATAAATCCACCACGTTCAAACAAACAGGGATTTGCCGAAGGTTTATTCATCAAAGAAAAAAATGCATTCTTTGTTTCTCAAATGACAACAGGCTACATTTACGAATATGAATACAGTTATCCAAATTTTACTTTTAAACGCGAAATTCCAACAGAGGGAACCTGGTCTAAGTTTATTACATGGGACACTGAAAATCAGCTTCTTGCAGTTTCAAACTGGGTTTCCAACGATGTCAGCCTTATAGACTATGAAACTGGAAAAGTTGTAAGAAAACTTCAAACTGCAGAAGCACCTCGCGGACTTGCATTTATTAATGAAGGAAAAGAAATTATTGTTTTATGTTTTGATGGAAGCAAAATACAAAAGTTTAATACACAAACAGGCAAACTTGTAAATTCTATTTCTATCCCAAAATCAGCAATGCGGCACATAGCTTTAAATGCACAGGAAACACAGGCATACATAAGCGACATGTATCACGCATGCATTTATACAGTTGATCTTACAGAATTCAAAGTAACATCAACTTGGAAAGTTTTTAACAACCCAAACACAATAGCATTATACAAAAATAGATGGCTTTTTGTTTCATGCAGAGGTCCTAATAATAAAGAAGATTACACAAAAAGAAGTCCCGTCAATGGCAGGGTTATTATATTCGACACCATTGACGGGACAAAGATAGATACAATATATGGAGGCAATCAGCCAACGGGACTTGATTTATCGCCTGATGGTTCGTGGCTGTGCTTTTCAAATTTTCAAGATGCTAATATAGAACTATATTCTATTTATGAATAGTACGGATATTACCTTCAAGGTGTATATCTCTTGTAAAACCGTCATCTTCATATAAATCATAAGATGCCCCTGTTCCTACACATTCAAAAGTTGATGTGTCAAGGCAGCTTGTATTTTTTGCAGGCTTGCACATAGGAACGAGGCATCTTTTTTTTACAAAGAAAACAACCGTATTAACAGGAACATACACATAATAAGAGCCTTTAGTTTTTTCTTCTGTTGAAATCTTACCACAACACCAAGTAACTTTCGTCATATCCTCCGGCAAATAAACATAGCGTCCTCTTGCATTTTCTTCATACACAGGGGCAATCAAAATACCCTCACCCACCAAAAGCTCATCTTCTATACGGACAGCCCTGTCATCATCAGGGTAGTCAAAACCAAGAGGGCGGATATACATTGTTCCATTAATTGCAGACTTAACAAACTCACTGTAAATATATGGAAGCAATGCATAACGCAAATCAAGAACACTCTTAAAATCCGCAACATCACCAAATGCATAACATTCCTGCTGACGTGCATCCCATGCACTATGATTTCGCATAAGAGGAGTAAAATCGCCAAGAGCAAGCCAGCGGAGCAAAAGCTCTCTTGTTGTAGAACCACCGAATCCACCAATGTCAGCACCAGAATAAAGAAATCCTACCATATTCAAAGATGGCAGCATCTTTATTTCCTGAAGCAGATGAAACCAAGAAGCATTATTATCGCCAGTCCAAATTCCACCGTAACGGTGAGCACCTATGCAAGAAGCTCTGCTGTACAAAAGCATTCGCTTATCTGGAGAAATCTTTTCCAATGCCTGCCCAGCAGCTCTTGTCATAAAGGAGCCATACAGATTATGAATTTTGTCATGACGAATTTTTGAAACAGAACCATCCCCAACCTTTACTTCATGATAGAACCGCTGATAATCATCCAGTCTATTAAAAGTACTGTTACTAAGGGGAGTGAATTCAAAGAAAGAATGAACATCAAGATTTTGCCCCTCGTAACTTCTTATTTTTTCAAAAACAGCTTTTATTGATTCATCAGAATAGAACATTGCAGGTTCATTCATATCATTCCAGAATCCCTCAATGCCACAATCTGTAAGCTTTTTGTATTTTCCACCGAACCATTCACTTGCTTCAAGTTTCATAAAATCTGTAAAGTGAGAACGTCCAGGCCACACACCTGCAACATAAGGAGAACCATCTTCTTTTTTACAGAAGTAATCATTTTTAATTCCCTCATCATAAATGTCGTAGCCTTCTTCAATTTTTACACCAGCGTCAATAATCGGCACAAGGCGAATTCCATTCTGCTTCATCTCAGCACTAAAACCAGACAAATCAGGAAACTTTTCACAATCTACAGTAAAGTCTTTATACGAATCCATGTAGTCAATATCAAGACACACAGAATCCAACGGCAAATCTGCATCGCGGTAGCCTTTTACAACAGCTCTTACATCCTGCTCAGTTTTATAACCCCACCTGCTTTGCTGAAGACCAAATGCCCACTTTGGCGGCACATAACTTTGACCTATTAATTTATGAAACTGCCTTACAACATTATTCAAAACACTTTCAGAAAGATTTTCCACATCATCAGCATCAGGTGTAATTTTATACACCACCACACCAGTATCTTCTGATGTTACCGAAAACAAATCTTTTTCTGTATAGCCAATATCAAAGGTAACTTTTGATGCACTGTCAAAAAACATTGCGGTGCAATCATGAGTTCTTGTATTGTAAATAATAACAAAATTATGAGCACCATACATTGAAGAGGTAAATTCATTTTGATTTGGGACATCAGAACACCAGCTTATATAGATAAACCCACGTTTATTAATACCGTGCATATTTTCGCCAAGTCCAAAAACAACATCATCAACATCCATTTTATACTGCCATGCAAAAGGCCATTGGGTTTCTTTTGAACCTTCAATATCAATAACAACTGCACCCGTTTCTACAGGCTGACCATAAACTGTTTTCTGAATCATAAAAGCATTATATCACTGGAAAAAAAATCACGATAGTGGTATAATTCATATAAAAATATGACAAAAGTATTAATTAACGAATACTCAGAGCATCGTCTGCCAGAAAAAGGCATTCCAGGTTCGCAGGAAAAAATCCAGCGAGGAACAATTCTTTTTCCTATTCAGTATTATCTGAACAACACGGCAGATCCTCGCTACGATCTTCCTGTAATGTGGCACACTGAGTTTGAGCTTATTCATGTAATATCAGGAACGTATAATATTTTTGTCAAAGATCATGAAATACAATTAAATAAAAACGATTTGTGTTTTATTCCAAGCAGAATTCTTCACGGTGATGCAGAAAAAAAAGGACAGGCTTTATATGAATCTGTAGTATTCGACATTGAAATGATTCGACTGCACAGCTATTACACCGATGATTTTATTTCTGCAATCTTAAATGATACAATCATATTTAATTATTACATTCCAAATGGAAATGAAAAAATTCTTTCTATTACAACAAGTCTTTTTGATGCAATGAAAATTCAGGGAGAAGGATACGAATTTACAGTTACGGCAAATTTATTACTACTGTTTGGGGAAATAAAAAGACAACATCTTTATTTACAGAAAAAATCTCTTTCTGCAAACAAACTCAGACAGTCAGAACAAATGGAAGCCGTAATGAATTTAATAAAACAGCAGTATAATCAAAACCTGACTCTCGAAAAAATGGCAGAAACCGCACATCTTTCGCCAAAATACTTCTGCCGCCTATTCAAAGATTCCACAGACCGCTCTCCTGTAGAATATCTAAACTGGTTTAGAATAAACATGGCATGCTCTGCCTTGCGCGATACCCAAAAAAAGCTTTCTGACATTGCCTACGACTGCGGCTTTAACGATTTCAGCTATTTTATCAAAACTTTCAGACGCTACAAAGGCATGACACCGCTCAAATACAGGAATTTTGACTGCGAAAATGACCTCAAAAAAAGCGAATAGAATAAAAGTATTTTAAAATAGTATTTTTTTTACAAGAACTAAAAGAAAAAAAAATTTATTTTGCACATAAAAAAAACCCGTGTTAGAGTTAAATTATAGACTGGAAACGTTTCCAGTATCGTTTCCAATTTTGCCATAGTTACCTTTAGGAGGAATATTAATGAAAAAAATCATTGCTGGTACATGTATTATGTTGGCTGCAGCCATGACACTTTGTGCTGCTGGAAAAAAGAAGGGCACAGTCCGCTATCTTAACTTCAAACCAGAAGTAGCATCTGTATATGAAGAACTTGCTGCTGCTTATGAAAAAGAAACAGGCGTAAAAGTAATCGTTGAAACTGCTGCAAACAACACTTACGAATCAACACTCACTGCAAAAATGGCTACAAAACAGGCACCTACCCTGTTCCAGATTAACGGTCCTGTAGGATATGCAAACTGGAAAGAGTACTGTGCAGACCTGTCAAAGACAGAAATCTACAAGCATCTTTCAGACAAATCACTTGCAATTACAGACAAAGGCAAGGCTTACGGTATTCCTTACGTTGTAGAAGGCTACGGTATCATCTATAACAAGGCAATTACAGACAAGTATTTTGCACTTCCTTCAAGAGCTACATCTTTCAAGAGCATGGACGAAATCAATAGCTTTGCAAAACTCAAGGAATTGTGTGATGATATGCAGGCACATGCTTCTGCTTTGGGAATCAAGGGCGTATTCGCTTCAACATCACTCAAAGCTGGTGAAGACTGGAGATGGCAGACACACCTTGCAAACTTGCCAATCTACTATGAATTCAAGAACAACAATGTAGACTTAACTTCAAAAGCAACACACCAGATTAAGTTCCAGTACGGAAACAACTTCAAGAACATTTTTGATCTTTACACAACAGACTCTGTTGTAGACAGAAAGAACCTTGGTGTAAAGACAGTTGACCAGTCAATGGCAGAATTTGCACTTGAAGAAGCTGCAATGGTACAGAACGGAAACTGGGCATGGGGTCAGATTTCTGGAGTTTCTGGAAACAAAGTAAAAGCAGAAAACGTAAAGTATCTTCCAATCTACACAGGCGTAGCTGGAGAATCTTCACAGGGACTTTGTATCGGTACAGAAAACTTCTATTGTATCAACAAGAAAGCATCAAAGGCTGATCAGCAGGCTACAGCAGACTTCATTTACTGGTTGTACTCATCACCAACAGGAAAGAAGTATGTAACAACAAAGCTCGGCTTCATTGCTCCATTCGATACATTTGCAGAAAATGAAAAACCAACAGACCCATTGGCAAAAGAAATCCTTAAGTACATGTCAAAGAAGGGAATTACTTCTGTTTCTTGGAACTTCACATTGTTCCCATCACAGACATTCAAGGACAACTTCGGTGCAGACCTCTTGCAGTACTGCCAGGGTTCAAAAGACTGGAACACAGTTGCTTCTAACGTAGTAAACAACTGGAAAACAGAATGGGAATTGGTTGAAGAATAATTAATCTTCTAATCACAGGCGGCTGTAATAAAGCAGCCGCTTTTTTTATAACTTTTAAGAGGAGTTCTATATGGAAAACAACAAGGCATTAAAGAAATACTTTCCAATATTCGTACTGCCTACTCTCCTTGCATTCATCTTGTTTTTCTTCATACCATTTGTAATGGGATTCGTACTTTCATTTACAAAGTTCAAAGTAATTACAGATGCACATTTCATCGGTCTAAAGAATTACATAAGAGCATTTACACTTAACAATGAATTCATCCATGCATTAAGTTTTACAACGCTGTTCACCATCGTTTCCATGATTACGGTAAATGTGTTTGCCTTTATTCTTGCCCTCTTGCTTACCAACGGACTTAAAGGAACAAGCTTTTTCCGCTCAGTGTTCTTCATGCCAAACCTCATAGGTGGCATCGTACTTGGATACATCTGGAACCTTCTCATAAATGGAGTGCTCCTGCATTATTTTGGAGAAGACATTTCATTCAATGCAAAATACGGCTTCTGGGGTCTTGTCATTCTGACCAACTGGCAGCTCATAGGATACATGATGGTCATTTACATTGCAGGACTTCAAAACATTTCATCAGAAATGCTTGAAGCAGCATCCATAGACGGAGCTTCACCTCTTACAACTCTGTTCAAAATAAAAATACCAATGGTAATGCCGTCAATCACAATCTGTATGTTCCTTACACTTGCAAACTCATTTAAGATGTTTGACCAGAACCTTGCCCTTACAAACGGTGCTCCAGGAACAGAAACAGAAATGCTCGCACTGAACATCTACAAGACATTCTACGGACGCACAGGATTCCAAGGCGTAGGACAGGCAAAGGCTGTAGTATTCTTCTTTATTGTAGCAATAATTGCCTTTGTACAGCTCAAACTTACAAACACAAAGGAGATAGAACAATGATGATTGAAAAGAACCGTGCCGCATCACGAACTTTCCAGACAGCACTCCTTATAGTGCTTACTGCAATATTTATATTCCCCATCCTTTTGGTATTCATGAACTCGTTCAAGTCACGACTGTATGTTTCTACAGATCCGTTTGCACTGCCAACAGGAGCAATGTTCGTAGGTTTTGAAAACTACATCCGCGGAATTACCTCTTCGGGATTTTTCATTTCATTTATCCGCTCTGTATGGATTACCGTTGCAAGCGTATTACTCATAATCGTATGTACATCAATGACAGCCTGGTACATTGTACGTGCAAAGTCAAAATTCACAAAAGCACTGTACTATGCATTCACATTCAGCATGATTGTTCCATTCCAGATGGTCATGTATACAATGACATTCGTAGTAAACAGAATATGCTTTGATAATGTCTTTGGAATATTATTCGTATATCTTGGATTCGGTGCAGGACTTACAGTATTCATGTTTACAGGCTTTGTAAAGTCCATTCCTCTAGAAGTAGAAGAAGCTGCTACAATTGACGGATGCAATCCACTCCAGACATATTTCCTTATAGTTTTCCCAATGCTTAAACCTACAGCAATTACAGTTGCAATCCTTCAGGCAATGTGGATTTGGAACGACTATCTGCTTCCATATCTTATCCTCGGTTCTGACCACAAAACTGTTCCAGTAGCAATCCAGCTTGCAATGCAGGGAGCTTACGGTTCAACAGATTACGGTGGATTCATGGCAATGCTTGTTGTTGCTATTGTTCCAATAATTGCATTCTATATTTCTGCACAGAAATATATCATAAACGGTGTTACAGCTGGTGCAGTAAAGGGATAATGAACCTGCCATGACAATAAAGGATATTGCCCGTGAATGTGGCTGTGCCATAGGAACTGTATCCCGTGTGCTTAACAATCACCCAGACGTGAGCGAAAAGACACGGGAAAAAGTTCTGGCAGTAGTAAAAAAGCACAATTTTATAATTAACGCGAATGCAAAACTTTTGAAAACTCAGGACAGAAAAACAATAGAAGTTCTAGTAAAAGGAAGTTCAAGCATTCTTTTAAACAGTCTTTTGGAACGCATACAAAAAAAGATTGAACAGCTTCCATACAGTGCAAGCGTTGTTGTTCTTGATGAGTATGACAACGAAGCAAAAGCTGCCAACCGCATATATTACGAACAAAAACCCGTAGGCATAATCTTTCTAGGGGGGAGCCCCGACTTATTCAAAGATGATTTTGCACGGCTTTTAGTTCCATGCGTAGTAATATCAAATGAATCGCAGTTAATAGAAGGTGCACGCATTTCAAGCGTAAGCACTGACAACTTTACTGCAGCCAGTCATGCCGCAGACTATCTTATTCGGATGGGACATACAAAAATCGGTGTGATTGGTGGTGATTTGTGCGGTTCAGGAATTACACAAAGACGCTATGATGGATTTTTATCAAGCATTACAAAAGCAGGCTTAGGATTTAACTACGACCAAGCTTACATGACTTCCAAGTATTCCTTTGAAGACGGAGCATTAGCCGCCCAAAAACTCGTAGAGCGATACCCTGACATGACAGCCATATTCGCCATGTCAGATGTAATGGCAATTGGTGCAATAAGAAAGCTTTCGGACTTAGGATACAGAGTTCCAGATGACATTTCCATAACAGGATTTGACGGCATTTCAATAAGCGAATACTATCAGCCGCGCCTTACAACTATACGGCAGAACACAGATTTACTTGCAGATGAAGGGCTGAACATTCTGTTAGATAATATTGAAAAAAACACCCCTCCACAGAATAAATTTATTCCATTTGAATTTATTCATGGAGAAAGTGTAAAACAATTGTTATTTACCAACACAGAAGTTTGCAAAAACAGAGCCTAATACATCATCAGGGGTAACTTCTCCAGTAACTTCACCAAGACTATCAAGGCAGTCTTCCAAGTCCTGAACAACAGCATCCAGCCCATAGCTTCCATCTTGTGCAATAGTCAATGCATGCTGAATGCGTTCAAGGGCTTCGCTCACAGAGTTTCTTTGTCTTTGAGAACCTAAGCCAGCGGCATTGCGGTCACTTTCTTCGCCACCACACAAAATACTTTTTGCACTGCTTATTAATGAACCAATACCACTTCCATTTTTTGCAGAAAGTTTTATTTCAGAACGGATGTAAGATTTCCATTCTTCATTAGAATTATCATTCTCAGTTTTATTAGCAGAAGCCTTATCGCACTTGTTCCAAACAAGGATAATAGGCTTCTCTTTTTTTTCGCAAATAAACTTTTTATCGTCTTCTGTTAATCCAGTTGAAGAATCTACCAAATATAAAATTACATCGGCATCCACAGTTAAATCTTTTGTGCGCTCTACCCCTTCTGCTTCAATAACATCAGAAGTAGAACGTAGACCTGCAGTATCAAACAAGCGTACAGGAATTCCTTCAAACGAAGCCCAGCTTTCAAGCCAGTCTCGCGTAGTTCCTTCAATGTCGCTAACAATGGCACGCTCTTCTTTTAGCAAGGCATTAAACAAACTGGATTTTCCGGCATTTGTTTTACCACAAAGAACAACCCTAGCACCATCTTGATACAGTTTTTCACTTTTCCAAGATTTCACTAAAGAAGCAAGCCGTTCCTGAGCAACCTTAAGCTGTTCGGAATCAAAACTATCCGCAATAGTTTCTTCATCTTCTGGATACTCTATTTCAACTTCAATTGCTGCAAGAGTGTCTATGATAAGTTTTTTTATGCTGTCAATTTCTGCAAAAAGATTTCCCGAAAGTCTGCCAGCAGCACGTCCGCGGGAAACATCGGTTTTGCTGTCTATAATTTCTTTTACAGCTTCGGCTTTTGTTAAATCGGTTTTACCGTTGATGTATGCCCTAAAAGTAAACTCGCCACGTTCTGCCTGCCTAAAACCATTTTTAAGTAACACCTGCAAAACGGCAGTAACAACAGACACTCCCCCATGGCAATATATTTCAACCATGTCTTCGCCAGTAAAAGATTTTGGATTTTTATAAACTCCAAGCATAACTTCATCTATGCGGGCATTTGCAGATTTATCTAAAATCCACCCATAGACAAGAGAATTAGCTGCAGCATTTTTAAGTGCATCAGGTCTTGAAAAAAGTTCTGCAACAAGATTAATGCAATCCTTACCTGTTGTGCGGACAATTCCAATTGCTCCAGGAGCAAGTGCAGTAGCAATAGCGGCAATAGGTTCTTCTGGCGTGTAGCCTAGGTTTGTCATTTGTGCAAAGGTCCTAAATGACCGATATTCAGCAAATGAATACTGATGTTTCGGGAAGACCCGGAAAGAGTCTTTTCTTTATATTCATATTCTTTTTCCCAAATAGAATCAAGAATAGAAATCATAGCTTTGCGGTGTTCCTGCTCCAGTTCAAATTTTTGTAAAAGCGCCTGCTCTGAATTCATTTTTTCGCCAGAACTAAAAGCAGGGAGCCTCTGTTGAAGTTTAGCTTCGTTATCAAACCACGGAGAAACAGTATCGCCAATATCTGGACTTATGTCATCATAATTTCCGCCAGAATTATTCCAATACATATAGCCACGGTTTACACTGTCGCGTACACCGTAGATTTCACGCAAAACATAATTCTTGTCATAATACTTGCGGTCAAAGCGAACACCCATATAAAATGCTTGAACCCATGGACGCACAATAATTTTATTTCTTCCTATAACAGTATTGCGGTATGTTCCAAAGAAATAAATTCTGTACGGACGCTCCACAACAGGATTATATTCCAAAAAGTCCTGCTCAAAATGGGAAGGGTAAAACATCGGGCAGATTACATCTACATAATTACTAAGAAGTTCAACATCCTGTCCTGTTCGAGTGCCACTTCTATACCAGCCGTTTGCTCCGTAAATATCAATACCTATAGGAGCATTAATATTCTTACGTGCATAGGACAAGAAAGAAATGAGGGCAGCTTCTTTGTCCATGCCAGCATCTCGCCAGCGGAACGTTGCATTTCCAAGGTTTGTACCGTCTGTTGGGAAACGGATATAGTCAAACTGAATTTCATCAAAGCCACGGGCAATAAGTTCCTTGGCAATTTCTACATTATATTCCCACACTTCCTCGCTGTATGGGTCAACCCAGTTTTCGTCATAATAAAGAGTTTTAGTTTCTATAACATTGCCGTCGTCATCAAGAACATCTTCTGTTCCGCGAATGCCAAGCCAAGGTTTCTTTTTAACATTGTCCCAAACGGCATATTTTCCGCCACTATATGCAGCAAGGTTTTTATCTTTAAATACGACAATTCTTCCTATTAAATAGGTATTATCCTTTTTAAATTCTTCTACGAAATGATCCAAATCTATTTTATATTGCGTTACAGTTCCTTTCTGTTTAAGAGTTTCATTCTGAGGTTCAAAACGCAAAAGACCGTAATCATCTTTCATGTCTACAACAAGTGCATTCAGATTATTATTTGCAATGATTTTTTTATATTTATCAATACCCGTCTGATTGCGAACCTGATAGGCAGAAATGTAAACAGCTTTTTTATCCGTAGCTTTAAGACCATAAGTGTTTGGCATTGTGTTTGGCTTTAAAAGCCACAGTTCACTCAACTGTAATGGCGTTCCCAATCCAGAACGGTCTTCTGGAATATATGCAGCGTTTACATTAGAGTATGTTTTTTCAAAACTATCTTTCCAGTCTGAAAACTCTGTAGATGGGAGGGGAACAATAGTACCAGAGTCAAGTTCTATAGAAGACACAGAACCTACAGTTGTAAATACAATGCGTCCGTTGCTTTGGCAAAGTCCGTCAATTGTGTCGGCAACTTGTGTTCCCGTATATATTTTTACGGCTGCTTTTTTCTTCCAATCAAAGCGGTACAAATTTGGAATGAAGGTATTTGCAATGTAGATGTCTGCATAAACATTACCAGAAGCATCTTTTACAATGACTGGCAGAATGTCACTCACTTCATCTGGCTGAGTAAGGCTTGGCATTGCAGCAAAACCTGCACTTACATCCACCCAAGAAGGTTTACCCGCACCAGAATCAACCCTGCAATAGCTGAATCCATAAATAGGATGAGACATAAACACAACAAGTTCTGTTCCAAGAATTTCGCCAGTCTTGCTATAGACTGGCATGTGGGCACAGGCAACTGCTTTCATGCCAGCTGTTGAACGGCTCATTGAACCGATTGACTTCCAGTTTGCACCGCCATCGCGAGTAAGATAAACGGCATCTTTGGTTGCCGTAACAAGAATGTTTTCGTCAAAAGGGTCTACGCACAGGTCTTTTAACAGAGGAACTTCGTTTACAAGTTTTTTTTCGCCTTGATCATAAGTTTTTATTACGTGAGACGGAAGTCCTGTATTACACGGATAAAAATTCACTAAATCATTTGAACAGATGATTCCACAGGAGGTAAGAAAATACCATTTTGACTGGGTTTTTATGATATTGCTGACAGAACCTTCGTTCCACAGAATTTCTGTCATTCCGTTTGAATTAACGCGAATTAATCCCCTGTCGGTGCCTGTAAGTATTGGAGAAAGAGGCTTTACAGGTGGTTTTTCTGGTGCTTTTTCCGATAATTTGTATAGTGGTTTGGTCTTAGCAAAACCACTAAGGACAATAAAAAAGCATATAAATAAAGTAAGTACTACTTGTGAGGAAAATTTGCGCATACAAACAGTATCGGAAAAAAATAATGATACTTTAAATATCGCGATAGTTCGGCGGTAACTGTCAAAAAAAATGAGTTACCGCCGAACTATCATTGATTTTTAAGAAAATTTACAATAAACTATAAAATATGGACAAGTTAATAGGCAGAAAAGCCGAGCAAAAACAGGTTTTGGAATGTTTAGAATCCAACAAATCAGAATTGGTTTCTGTTTATGGACGCCGACGTGTAGGTAAAACCTATCTTATTAAACAAACTTTCAACGAAGAATTTGATTTTTGGTTCACAGGAATTTATGAAGCAACAAGAATTCAGCACTTAACACAGTTTCAAAAAGCCCTGTATGAAAAAAATGGATTAAAAATCCCAAAAATAAAAGACTGGTTTGAAGCATTTGATGCATTAAAGAATTATCTTTTATCTCTAAACAAAGAAAAAGTTGTTGTTTTTTTGGATGAACTGCCATGGATGGATACAGCAAAAGGAAACTTTCTTTCTGCATTCTCATATTTTTGGAACATGTGGCCTTCAAATAAAACACTTCTTAAATTATATGTATGTGGTTCTGCAACAACCTGGATGATTAACAAATTTGTTGGTGACAAGGGCGGTCTTTATGGAAGAGTAACCTGTTCTATATATCTGGCTCCATTTAATTTAGGAGAAACAGAAGAATTCTTACGCGAAATAAAACAAATAGAATTAAACAGACATCAGATACTAGAAGTCTATATGATTCTTGGCGGCATTCCTTATTATTTAGACATGCTAAGGAAAGATCTACCACTTTCAAAGAATATTGATAATTTATTTTTCAAGGAAAACGCAAATCTAAAAACAGAATATGAATTTTTATTCAGGTCTCTTTTTAAGAATTCAAAATCCTATAAAAAAGTTGTTGAAACTCTTTCTACAAAACTAAAGGGCTTAACCAGAGAAGAAATAATAGAAGCAACAAAAATAAAAGATGGTGGAACGCTTTCTGAAATTCTTACAAACTTATGCATGTGTGATTTTATACGAGAATACAATGCAATTGGAAAAGAACAGCGCAACAGCCTTTTTCAATTGACAGATTTATTTTCGCTTTTCTATCTTAATTTTGTTGAAAAAGGTAACAGTCAAGATGAAAACTATTGGTCAAACATTGCATTTTCTGGAGAAAAAAATGCATGGGCGGGGTATTCCTTTGAGCAAGTTTGTTTTCATCACATTAAACAAATAAAAACCAAATTAAGCATTTTAGGAGTTCTAAGCAACATTTATTCATGGAGCAGTAAAGCTTTCGTAGACTCTGACGGAACTAAATGGGCAGGAGGACAAATTGATTTACTAATTGACAGAAAAGATGAAGTAATCAATATTTGCGAAATAAAATATGCGTCTGATAAATATGAAATTACAGATGCCTATGAAAAAAAGTTGAGGGAACGTGCAAGCCTTTTCAAAAAAATAACAAATACAAAAAAGGCTTTGCAACATACATTTATAACCACTTATGGAATAAAGCAGAATATACATAGCGGATTAGTTCAATCGGAGATAACCATGGATGATTTATTTCATCCATAAATATTTTGACGAAAAGCAAATAATCTGCTATAATATAAAAACAAGACCAGAAGTTAATTCTGGTCTTGTCCATTTTAAATCTGCATAAAAAATCAAATCTAACTAGAGGTACGCTTCTCCCTAACTAGATTTAGCATACCGCCTAGCTAGATTTAAATCATAATCTAGCTAGATTATGCACCCTATAGTTAGCACTATCAAGCTTGACTTGCTGATAAAATATTCTTTTATTTTTCAGAAATGCCATATTCTTTGTTTAAATCCAATATGTAATGTCCAAATATTTTTTTATTCCTTAAGTTTATTACTACTACATAATGTACATTTTTTAATTTTGTAGTAAATACAACATGTCGAAAACTTCCATCTTTTGCATCGTATATATAATCAATATGCATATTTCTTAATTTTTTACTCAAATTATCATTTATATATTCATCAAAGTTTTTCCTATCAAAATTTTCTGCTGTTTCTGTAACATTTAGAAATCCTTCTGATGGAAATGTAGATTTAAATTCGTCTTCAGAAAGTAACATAAATTTGCTCTATAACCTAAGCGCCCCAATAGGGCGTCCACATAACATAATTTCGCTGTATCCGCCGAAAATCTATTAAAAACGACCATTTTATCCAGTTAATATTCTTACGGCTTTTACTAATTCCTTATTATATCACATTTTTCAAGTTTTTTGCAGAGTTTTATACGGATACGCCTAAAATTCCTCGGCGAAACAAAGCTCTCTCCATGGAGAGAGCCGGCTCTCCTCACGGAGATACTCTGTCTCCACCACG
>CAMVEQ010000059.1:0-19363 GCA_947166545.1 uncultured Treponema sp.
CTTTATGTTTCAGTAAAGAGTTCTGAATTAAAAAGTGGTACTGGTCGTTTTTCTTCAACTGTTGCAAAAGTAAGTTACGGTGATAGTGTTACTGTTTTAGTCGCAGAAGACAAAAATACAAAAGTAAAGCTTTCCGATGGTACTTCTGGTTGGATTGCAACAGGAAGTCTTACAAAGAAAAAAATTGTAAAGTCTTCTAGTGGTTCTACTGTAAAGGCATCTACAAATGAAATTGCTCTTGCAGGAAAAGGTTTTTCTGAAGAAGCTGAAAATGCTTATAAGACAACAAATTCAACACTTGATTATTCAAAGGTAGATGAAATTGAACGCATCTCTGTTTCTGATAAAGATTTGCAGAATTTTATTGAAAACGGAGAGCTTTCTGATGGAGGAAAAGAGTGAAATCTTTACGGTACTTAAGCTGGACTTTTTTATATGCTTTTGTATTGGGCTCCACAATTTCTTATGCAGCTTCCTCTGATTTTGCAACAAAAGTTTCATCTTTGAAAGATAAGATGGATGCTGCAGGTCTTAGAACAGAAACTAAACTTAATATCAAGACTGATGCTATACGGGCTGCTGGTAATAGCTTAGCAAAAGCTTTTGAAGAAATTTCTCCTGAGAATGAATATTACATAGGGCGTTCTGTCGCAGCAACGCTACTTACAAAGTATGATACATATAAAGCAGATAAGCTTGAGCAGTATTTGAATTCTATATGTCAAACTTTGGTAATAAATTCTGACGTACCTGAAATTTATAATGGATATCATGTAAAGCTTCTTGATTCTACCGAAGTAAATGCTTTTGCAACTTCGGGAGGTCATATTTTTATTACAAAAGGTCTTGTAAGCTGTACATCTAATGAAGATTGTCTGGCTGCTGTTATTGCTCATGAATTGGGACATATTCAGTTAAAGCATGGTCTTAAGGCAATAAAGAATGATCGCTTTATGAATGCAACAAAGCAGACTGCAAAAGCCGTTGTTTCTAGTACGGATAAAATTCAGGCAGATGCTATGGACGGCATGGTAAATGACGTTATGAGCCAAATGGTAACTAACGGATATTCTCAGAAACAGGAATTTGAAGCTGATGCATTTGCTGTAAAACTTCTTGAAACTTCTGGTTATGCACCTTCTGAAATGATAACTATGCTTGAATTAATTGATAAAAATCAGAAGAATTCTAAGTCTGGTATGTATAAAACACATCCTTCTCCTAAGTCCCGCATTACAAATGTAAAAGCTAATATGGGGAAAAATGCAAATTCTATCAAAGTAAATGAGATACGTACTGAACGTTATAACAAAATCATGAGTGATTATGCAGGTAAGTAAAAAAGCACGGCGTCTTTTTAGAACAGGTCTTGCAGTTTTTGCTGCAGTTTGTATCTTTCAGATTTCTGGAGGTCTTGACTGGGTAGAACACAAGGCCTATGACAGTCGAATGTATCGCACTGCAGATTCCTTTTCTCCATCTGAAGAAATTGCAGTTGTTCTTTTGGATCAGGATAGTCTTGATTGGGCAAAAGAAAATAAAAATTGGGGATGGCCTTGGCCTCGTGAAAGTTATGCTAAAATTATTGATTTTTTTCATAGAGGCAATGCGGCTTCTGTTGCATTTGATATGCTGTACACAGAACCTTCCATCTATGGAATAAAAGATGATATGGCTTTTGCAGAAGCCTGTGAACGTGCAGAAAATGTTGTGCTTGCTGTATATTATGATTCTTCTTTTGAAAAACCTCTTTTACCTGTAGAGCCTATTGCCAGTTCTGCTCCAGTTTTGGCAAATATAACGAGTATACTTGATAAAGACGGATATGCAAGGCGCAACCGTTTTTATGCCCCTTCTGAAAATGCAGAACCAGGGTTGGCTGTAGCAAGCTTACAGCTGTCGGATGATTTATCTCTTCTTTCAAATGTTCCTCATGCAAAAGATGGTGGCATGTATGTCCGTTTTCAACGTGATTTAACCCGTTTTGCACCATATAATGCTGCTCAGATTATTGCAAGCGAAGAAGCTATTGAACGTGCTGAAAAAGAGGGCGTTGAGCCTGATTTTTCTGGAGATTTACTTGATCCTTCTGCTTTTGAAGGAATGCATGTATTTTTTGGATTGTATGCACCAGGTTTGTTTGATATTTGTACATCTCCTGTTTCTGCTGTGTATCCTGGGGTTGGAGTTCATATTTGCCAGCTTGATACAATTCTTGAAGGACATTTTCTTAAAGACTGTTCTGTAATTATTGTTATTATCCTGATTTTGATTTCTACAATGCTTGGTATTGGACTGGGTGCTGTATTTAATCAGATTCAGCTGAAAAAGATTGTTGCAGAAACTATTCTTTTTGTTTTGATTGTAGGTTTCTATGTCTTAGGAACTTATTTGATATTTGTAAAAGGCGTAATTTTGCCTGTCTCTGCTCCTGTTCTTGCCTTTGTAAGTTCTTTTATTATTTCTGTTGCAGAGTCATATATTCTTGAAGGCCGCCAGAAACGGTATTTAAAGTCTGCATTCCGTCAGTATCTAAGCCCTGCTGTTATTGATAATTTGATTGAAAATCCTGATCTTTTGAAGCTTGGTGGAGAACGTCGTGAAATTACTGCATTCTTTTCTGATATTCAGGGATTTACTACTATTTCCGAAGGTCTGTCTCCAGAACAGCTTGCACAGTTTTTGAATACGTATCTTAGCGCCATGTCTGATATTATTCTTGCACATGGTGGAACTATAGACAAATATGAAGGTGATGCAATCATTGCATTTTGGAATGCTCCTACATATCAGTATGATCATGCCAAGAGGGCTGTAGAAGCTGCCCTTGAATGTCAGCAGAAACTTGAACAGATGCAGTCTCAGCTTGTTGAAATTACAGGTCATTCCGTTAAGCAGCGAATAGGATTGAATACTGGAATGGCAATTGTTGGTAATTTTGGTTCCAACAAACGTTTTGACTATACTATGATGGGCGATACTGTAAATCTTGCTTCTCGTTTGGAAGGCATAAACAAACAGTTTGGAACTTATACAATGTGTTCTGAACAGACTATGAAAAGAGCCTGTGAAGCAGAATGTCAGTTATTTTTTAGAAATATAGCAAACATTGTGGTTGTTGGAAGACATGAGCCTGTTAGAGTGTATACTCCTATGGAACAGTCTTCAGCTAAGGCTTCTGAAACTCCGTTCAAGACATTTGAAAAGGCTTATCAGTTGTTTGTTGACGGAAAGTTTGAAGAGGCAAGAACTTTGTTTAAGCAAAATTCAGAAGATGCTGTAAGTTTGAAATATGTTGATAGGTGTGATGAATTTTTGAACCAGCCTCCAAAAGATTGGCAGGGATTCCTTCGTGCTACGGAAAAGTAAAAATTTTTATGCTTAAAGATTTATTTAACTTATACTTTGTTTTTATGAAAATTGGAGCCGTCACTTTTGGTGGCGGTTATGCAATGCTTCCTATTCTTGAAAGAGAACTGGTAGATAAACGAAAATGGGCTACTGTTGATGATCTGATGGATTATTATGCAATTTCACAGGTGACTCCAGGTGTAATTGCTGTTAATGTTGCTACATTTGTTGGTTTTAGAAAAAGAAGCATTTTGGGTGGAATTTGTGCTACTTTAGGTGTTGTTACTCCGTCTTTAATAATAATCACATTGATTTCTATGTTCATATCCAACTTTGAAAGCATTGTTTGGGTACAAAAAGCGCTTGCCGGCATAAATGTTGCTGTAACAGCTCTTCTTACTTATGCTGTTTTTAATTTTGCAAAAAGGGCAATAAAAAAATGGTGGGGCATACTGTTTTATGCTCTGGCATTTTGTGCAATATTTTTTCTGAAAATCCCATCTGTAATTGTGATTATCGTTTCGGCTATAGCTGGTATTCTAATAGCATATTTTTCAGGTAATTTAAAAAAGACTGAAGAGGAAAAAGAATGATAACAGGTATTTCAGGTCTTTTGTTTTTATTTTGTATATTTTTCTATGTAGGTCTTTTTGCTGTAGGAGGAGGGCTTGTTGCAGCTTCTTTTATGCAGCAAATACTGGTAGAACGTTATCATCTTATTTCTGCAGAAAAATTTTATAGTATGCTTGCTATAAGTGAAAGTACTCCAGGACCTATAGGTATAAATCTTGCTACATATTGTGGTACAGAACTGTACGGACCTATTGGTGGAATTGTAGTGACTTTAGGAGAAATTTTACCTTCACTTATTATAATTATGATTGTTGCCCGTTTTTTTATGAATATGCAGAAAAAGCCTGTTGTACAGGCTGCTTTTTCAGGGTTGCGTCCAGCTACAAGTGGAATGGTTCTTGTTGCAGCTATGAATATATTTTTGCTTGCACTGCTCAATATTCCTTCCTTTAAGATTACAGGCGTGTTGTTGGATTTATTCCGATGGAAATCTGTTGTCTTTTATATTATTTCTTTGTTTGTATTGTTTCGTTTTCGTAAAGTTCATCCTGTTTTTATAGTTATTGCAGGTGCTTTCTTTGGCATATTGTTTTTGTGAGTTTTACCAGTGCGCAAACTGAGCTTGGCCACTGGATATTGTGAGTTTGGCCAGTGCGCAGACTGAGCTTGGCCACTGGATATTGCGAGTTTGGCCACTGGGCGCAATGATTATGGCCAGTGGGCGTAATGATTATGGCCAGTGCCCACAATGATTATGGCCAGTGGCCATAATCATTACGGCAATAAGAAAATAAAAAATCAAAATAGTTTAACCTCATTGTGAAAAATGTGTTATAATAGAAGAATGAGTACACATATTAATGCACCTGAAGGTGCCATTGCAGAAGCTGTTCTTCTTCCTGGAGATCCACTTCGTGCTAAATTTATTGCAGAAAATTTCTTAAAGGATGCAAAATGCTACAACGAAGTTCGTGGCATGTATGGTTTTACTGGAACATATAACGGTAAACGCGTCTCTGTTCAGGGAACTGGAATGGGACAGCCCTCACTTTCTATTTATGTTAATGAACTTTTCCAGTTTTATAATGTTCAAAAGGCTATTCGTGTTGGTACATGCGGAGCTATTCAGAAAGATATAGCTCTTCGCGATGTCCTTTTGGCAGAAGCTGCTTGTACAGACGGAGGTCTTAATACAATGCGCTTTAACGGATTGCATTTTGCTCCAGCAGCAGATTTTGATCTTTTAAAAACTGCTGATAATAAAGCTGAAGAAATGGGATTAAAGAGAAAAGTTGGTCTTTGTGTTTCCAGCGATATGTTCTATGATGATAAAGCAAACTGGAAATTATGGGCAGAATACGGTGCTTTGGGCGTAGAAATGGAAACTGCCGAATTGTATACATTGGCTGCTAAGTTCCATAGAAAAGCTCTTACAATTCTCACTGTTAGTGATCATATTGTTCTTGGCGGTGAAACAACTGCAGAAGAAAGACAAACTTCTTTTACAAATATGATGAAGCTTGCTCTTGAGACTATAACTGCATAATTATTTTATTAAGTATTTATTAGGAAATTCTTATGAAACCAACTTTATTAGTTCTTGCCGCAGGAATGGGAAGTAGATATGGAGGAGTTAAACAGATAGATGCTGTTGGCAAGCATAATGAATGTCTTTTGGATTTTGCTACATTTGATGCAAAAAAATGTGGTTTTGGCAAAGTTGTATTTGTAATCCGTAAAGATATTGAGTCTGATTTTCGAGAGCGTCTTTTCGATCGTGTTGCTGCTAATTTTGATGCAGAATATGTATTTCAGACTCCTGATGCTCTTTTGACATCGGAAGAGTTAAAAAAAGCAAGTGAGCGTACAAAGCCGTGGGGAACTATTCATGCGGTTTTGTGTGCAGAAGACAAAATAAAGACACCTTTTGCTGTAATTAATAGCGATGATTATTACGGTAGAGATGCTTTTAATACTCTTGGAACATATTTGACAGGTCTTTCTGCTGATTCTACAGAACATGCAATGGTAGGTTATGTTCTTGGAAATACTATGAGCCGTAGCGGTTCTGTAAGTAGAGGCGTCTGTACTGTAAAAGACGGGTATCTTGAATCTATTACCGAAAACACAAAAATTTATTATCGCGATGATAAGATAATAAGTGAATTGAACGGTAAAGAATATTCTTTTACAGGAAAAGAGTGGGTAAGCATGAATCTTTTTGCATTCAATTTGACTGCATTTGAGGAATTCCATGTTTACTGGGAAGATTTTAAGAAAAATTCTCTTAATATGCCAAAAGCAGAAGCCTTATTGCCTGTTGCTGCTAGTGATATAGTAAAGCATGGAAAGGGAAGCATAAAATTCTTTACATCTACGGAAAAATGGTTTGGAATGACTTATCCGGAAGATCGGGCCATTGTTAAACAGGAAATTGCAGCAAAGATTGATGCCGGGTATTACCCTGAAAAACTGTGGGAGAAATAAAAAATGTTAAAACTTACATCATTAAAATCAGAAAAAATCTGGGGCTATGAATTATGGATTGCTTCAACTCATACTAATGGTCTGCAAGAAAATTTTAAATCTTTCGTTGGTGGAGATTATCCTCTATTGGTAAAGGTTATTCAGGCAAATGATAAATTGAGTGTACAGGTTCATCCAGATGATGAAAAAGCTCAGTTGTATGAAAATTGCCGTGGTAAAACAGAATGTTGGTATGTTCTTGATGCAGAAAAAGATTCAACTTTAGTCTATGGTTTTAATGGTGTATATACCGAAAGTGAAATTCGTAAAGCTGTAAATGCCGGTTCTCCACAGGATCTTTTGCGCTTTGTAAAGGTTGAAAAAGGCGATTTCATTTATATTCCAGCAGGAACTGTTCATGCAATTGGAAAAGGTTTGAGGCTTCTGGAAGTTCAGCAGTCCAGTGATATTACATATAGACTGTATGACTGGGGACGAGGACGTGAATGTCATGTTGAAAAAGCTATTTCTGTTATAAAAACAGATGCTTTCCGTAATGTTTCAAAATTTCCAGGTGCTTTTTCCTGCCCATATTTTACATTAGAAGAAATAATTGTAGAGGATTCTTATTCCTGTGTTGTTGA
Source organism: uncultured Treponema sp. (assembly GCA_947166545.1). Taxonomy (GTDB): domain Bacteria; phylum Spirochaetota; class Spirochaetia; order Treponematales; family Treponemataceae; genus Treponema_D. Next base: position 7,035 of record CAMVEQ010000059.1, read on the forward strand.
TAAATATTCTGGAAAAGTAATTCCTGAAGATTATATTCTTCTTTTTGTAGAAGAAGGAAACGGTATTATAAATGGGGAAAAAGTTTCTGCAGAGGACATCTTTGCATTTGCTCCTGGAGAAGAAATAAAAGCTGAAGGCAATTTAAGCTTAATGAAAATAACTCCTGCAGGTCCAAAACACAGGCCTTAAGATTTGCTTTTTTATTATGATTTGAGTATATTAGAAGGTATGAAAGATATTAATTCTGATAACTCAATCATGGGTCTTCCAGCCCGCGAGGAATTTCCTAATAAGTTGAATATTATTCCAATTGGTGGAAGACCTATTTTTCCTGGGATTTTTACTCCCTTAATGATAAATAATGCTGAAGATACAAAAGTAATAGAAGAAGCTTGCAAAGGTGATGGGTTTATTGGCATTGTAATGCTTAAAAATGATGTAGAGCATCCAACCCTTGCTGATTTATATGATGTTGGTACTGTTGCCAGAATCATTAAAAAAATAAACCTTCCTGATGGTGGCGTAAATGCATTTGTATCTACACTTCAACGATTTAAGATTAGAAAATCTTTGAATGCATCTAATCCTATGGTTGCTGCTGTTGAGTACCTGGAAGATGTTGAAAGTAATCAATTTGAAATAAAAGCTCTTACTCGTGCAATTATCAGTGAAATGAAAGAAATCAGTGAAAATAATCCTATGTTCACTGAGGAAATGCGTCTTAATATGGTCAATATTGATCATCCTGGTAAAATTGCAGATTTTGTAGCTTCCATTCTTAATATTGACAAAGAAGAACAGCAGAAAGTTCTTGCAACACTTGATGTCCGTGAAAGGATGAATCAGGTTCTTGTATATATAAAGAAAGAAGAAGAAATTCTTCGTGTTCAGAAGAAAATACAGAATGAAATAAATGATAAGGTTGAAAAGAATCAGCGCGATTATTTCTTGAGGGAAGAACTGAAAAGTATTCAAGAAGAACTTGGAATTGCAAGTGATTCTAAAACCAGTGACTATCAGAAATTTAAAACAAAAATAGAATCCTTCCATTTTACAGGGGAAATAAAAGAAGCAACAGATAGTGAACTGTCAAAGTTTAATCTTACAGATCCTCATGATCCTGAATATATGTCCAGCAGAAACTATCTTGAGTTGATATGTAATCTTCCATGGAATGATAAACCTGTAGAAAATTACAGCTTAAAAGAAGCTTCTGATATTTTGAATTCAGATCATTATGGTCTTGAAGAAGTAAAAAAGCGTATTCTTGAATATCTGTCAGTAAGAAAACTTAAGCATGATGGTAAAGGTTCTGTACTTATTCTTGTTGGACCTCCTGGAGTTGGAAAAACAAGTGTTGGACATTCTATTGCACGTGCTATGCATAAACCTTTCTTTAGGTTCAGTGTTGGTGGAGAACATGATGAATCTAAAATAAAGGGATTTAGAAGAACTTATATTGGAGCAATGCCTGGTCAGATTTTGGAAGGTCTTAAGATTACAAAATCAAAATCGCCAGTATTTATGATTGACGAAGTTGATAAGATGAATGCAAGTGCACAGGGAGACCCTTCGGCCGCATTGCTGGAAGTTCTTGATCCTGAGCAGAATTCAAATTTCCGTGATACTTATCTTGATTTGCCATTTGATTTGAGTAATGTATTCTTTATTCTTACTGCAAATAGTCTAGATACAATTCCTAAACCTCTTCTTGACAGAGCTGAGATTATAGAACTTTCTGGTTATATAGATCAGGAAAAAATTGAGATTGCAAAAAAATATCTTATTCCAAAGAATTTACAAAAGAATGGGTTGAAAAAAACTCAGGTGAAATATACAAAACCTGCACTTTCTCTTATTGCAACAGAGTATGCTAGGGAAGCTGGCGTTAGAAATTTTGAGAAATGCATTGATAAAATAAGCCGTAAACTTATTTACGAGCAGGTTTCTGAGTATGAAAAAGAAAATCCTTCTACAGTATTACCTTCTGTTGAAGAACTTCGGGAAGTTCAGAAAAAGAAACTTTCTTTGAAGAAAAAAATGACGGCAGAAGAAGAAGAAAAAATTCTTAATGCTAAAGAGCAGGAGCTTTTGGAAAAGAAAACTCAGCTTGCACAGGAAGATGCTGAGAAGATACGTGCAGCATTTAAGGATAAAGCTTTTGTAATTGATATTGATGAAATCAGGAAGTATTTGGGTAAACCTGTTTTTGATGAAAGTCAGATAAAAACTGCTTCTGTACCTGGAACTGCTATAGGTCTTGCCTGGACAAGTATGGGTGGTGATACTCTTCTTTTGGAAAGTATTTATTATGCTTCAAGTAAGGGGGGCTTGCAGTTGACAGGTCAGCTTGGAGATGTAATGAAAGAAAGTGCTCAAATTGCAATGACTTGGGCAAAGCAGTATGCTATTTCTAATAATCTTAAAGATGCTGAGTGGTTTGAAAAAAATACCATTCACCTTCATATTCCAGAAGGAGCTACTCCTAAGGATGGACCTTCTGCTGGTATTACTATGGCAACGACTTTTGTTTCATTGTTCAAAAATAAAAAGATAAAGCAAAATCTTGCTATGACTGGAGAATTAAGTTTAACTGGTCAGGTGCTTCCTATTGGTGGTCTTAGAGAAAAAACTGTTGCTGCAAAGCGTAATAAAATAAAGACTATTCTTATTCCAAAGGCAAACTTAAGAGATTTGGAAGAAATCCCAGAGCATGTAAAATCTGGAATAACCTTTATTCCTGTTTCTCATGTTCAGGAAGTTATAGATTATGTATTTTAATTTATAACCATTATTTTTAATAAACAAAAAAACTGCACTTCATTGAGAAGTGCAGTTTTTTTTGTTAGAACTGATAACGTATTCCAAAGTTTACAAAATCGTTATTTTTCCATTCATAGAACTCACTGTATTCATCACGACAGTAAATATACATTCCGCTTAATGTGAGTGTAAGTTCTGGAGTAGGGTTGTATGCAACTTTTGGCTGAATTACTACATCTCCAGTTTCAATGCCCCATAATAAAGTTATTTCAGGCTTTAATTTGTCATGCATCCAGGAATCTGAAATGTTTATTACAAATTTGTCGTTTGTATAACGGCCTTTTTCATTGTAATCAACATCATAAGTCTTGAAGATGCCGTTTGTAATTCTGTCATTCTTCAAAATATAATTACCGATTTCCTGTACGTTAATGTTGATATTGCTGATAGGAATATCCATGTCAAAGCCTATCAACCATCCAAATGAGTTATTGTGAACCCATGGATCTGTTCCAGAAAAGTCATCTGTAAGGTTGTATGCAGCTTCGGCACGTAGATTGAAGCGTCCAAGAACTGTAGCAGCTTCAATTCCAAAGGTCTGTTTTCTGTCATATTCAAGAGTTGGCAGAGTAACACCCTTAGCTGTATATTTTGCATATAACTTTTGCAGGCGTGCTACTTCTGCTGCATTGCCAGCAGCCATTGCAGCAGGTAATAAGGTTGACAGATTTGCCATTGTGACAGTTTCTTCTGCGTTTGCAGAAGGCTGCTTATAATGTCCGTAGTAATAACTTACACCCCAGTCAAAAGAAGAAGCTGTTCCTGTAAGACGTAATCCTGCCTGTGCATATTTTAAGTTGTATACATCAGGATATAAATCTTCAGAATCAAACTGAGCAGCATCTGTTAAAGACATTTTTCCTGTTGCAACGTTTGTTGCAATGATTGTTTTTATGGAGGTAGCTAAAGTTCTATAAGCTGCAGGAATCCAGATACTGTCTTTTTCTGCAAAGCGATCTTTAGGTAAGAAAGGAGTGAATACGCCTTCTAATGTAAGTGCACTTGCTGTTGGCTGGCTATATACAAACCTTAACATAGGTGTACTAATTCTTCTTTCAATATAGTCAGGTATAATAAAATCTGTATAATCATCTGCATTGAAATTATCCAATACATGGAGTTTATCACCTTTACCCCATACAATTTTCATTTTTCCGCCTTCAATAGTTAAGGCGTTATTTAGAAAATATCCTCGGATAACCAATTCATCTATAATGTCTTCATGATAGTCTTTTAAAGTTTGTTCTGTTAACTTTACTGTAAGGCTTGCTTCGCTCATTGAGCCGGAATAGTTTACTCCCAGTTTTGCTCTTGGAATAGCCTTTAAGGTTGTGTCGCAAAAGCGAACCCGTTCACCTTTTGTGTTACGGTCAAAAATACGTGCTGCAGTTGTAGAGGTTAGTCCTGCTAAAAATGCGTCAGATTCTTCTTCTGCAAAATAATAACGGGAATCAAGAGAAAAATCGCCACTGAAGGTCAATGCAGAAGATGAGGATGAAGTGTCCTCTCCAAATGAACCAAAAGAACCGAAGGAATCATCGTCAAAAGAACCAAATGAATTGTCATCAAAAGAGCCGAAGTCATCATCTGAACCAAATGAATCATCTGAACCAAACGGATCTTCATCCCATGTACCGACATCTTCAAATGTGCCGAAATCATCATCTTCAGACTGGGCAAATGCTGCAGATGTGAATAAAATTCCGAGAGCCATTACTGCTGCAACTCTTGTGATTTTCATTGAAAATCCTCCTGCGTGAAAATAAAGGCTGCCTAAATCTTTTATTTAGACAGCCATATTTATGGTTGTTTATATTGTTTTAGTAATATTTTATTTACCTGTATTCAAGAACTGTGATGTGAATACACGCTCTGGAATTGGCTTGTCAAGTTCAAGCTTTTTGATTGTGATTGTTGTTGAATGACCTGTCTGTACGTTTGTCATTCTTGTTGCCATTGTAATTGTATATCCACTGATGTTCTTGATTACAGGAACTTCCAATGTCTTGATAAGCTTTTCATTCTTGTCATACATTTCTGTATAAACAGGAACATAAGTTGCCTTGTCTACCCATGTAATGCGGTAGCTGTACTGGCTGCTTTTCTTGTCATAAGGAACTTCCTTGATTTTGTAACATTCGAAGGTTGTAGAGCCAACTTTCTTTGTTTCTTCACCCTGATACTGATGATCATCTTCTTCTATTTCGCGAGTTGAAAGGTCATCGTATGTTGCATCTGTACCCATGAAAGACTTTGTTCCTTCACTTGAATTTACGCGTCTTGTATTTTTGAGGGCTGGCAAATAAATCCATTTGTCATCATCTTTACCGTGGTTTTCTTTCTGAAGGAAGCGTGTGTCCTTTACGTTTGCAGGAGAGTGGAAGAGCATTGTAACGTCATTTACGTTATTGCCATTTCCATCATCATGATTGCGGCCCAGTTCTTCTACGCTACGGACTTCCTTTGTTCCGTTCTTTTCAGTAAGAACCATTTCTACCATGGAATGTGAGAATTTTGGCTTTTCCAAATCTTTTGCTTTTTGCATGATGTCTGTTCCCTGCTGATCTGCAAAAGCACCAACTGTTCCAATAAGAGTCAAAGCTGCAATAGTCAAAAGTTTTGATGTCATTTTCATAAGTTCATTCTCCTTTATTTTACAGGTCATTTTCATGACCTGCTGTATTTAATGTTCAAAAGATTAAACGAATTAACATATTCAAAGTTACATTCGTTTTAATCTTTTTTTTATTTTTTTTGTTTCTCGCTTTCTGGACGCATAAAGTAAGGATCTGTAAGGTTCAGTACGCCAGGAATAACTGTCATTGCAAGGAATGCAGAAGTAAACATTACGATTGCAACAAGAATTCCTATGTATTTAAGTACAACAAACTTTGAAAGACAAAGTACAAGGAAGCCTAAACCTACAGCCAAAGCATTTGTTAATATTCCGTGACCGCTCTTCTTGAAGGTCTGTTTTGTTACTTCTTCAAGATTTGAAGTCTTTGAACGTTCCTCACGGTATGTTGTAAGGAAGTGTATTGTGTAGTCAATACCAACACCGACAGTAACAGATGCAATGATACTTGTTATAAGATCCAGATTAATCTTTGCGAATCCCATTGTCATGTAGTTGAGCAAGATTGCAAATGCAAGTGGAACTGCTCCAAGAATTCCTGCCCAGGCAGACTTGAATGAAATTGTAATGATGATGAATACAGAAAGAAGTGATACAAGCAAGCTTGAGAACTGGCTTTTTACAACAAGACTTGTCATTGTGTATTCCATTTCTCCTGTACCTGTTGCTTCAAGGCTGTAACCTTCTGGGAAGTGTTCTGCTGCATAACGTTTTGCATCATTGATGATTTGGCTTGCAAGCTCTGTTGAGTGAGTGCGAAGCTGGCATGTAATACGCATAGTTTTTGGACTCATGTCATCGTCAATGAAGCGTTCCAAAGAACCGCTCAAAAGAGTAAGGTAGTTGCTTACAACGTCTGCAAGCTGTTCTCTTGTTGCTACAGGATATTTTGCTGGATTGTATGGAATTTCGTAGTAAGCCATTCCGTTGTAGTTGATTTCTCTCATGAGGAAGTCAATCATTTTATCCAGAGTAGCGTATTTTCCACCTGCTGCAATATATGCCTTGTTCATAAGGTTTAACATCTGACTTGCTGTAAGAGTTTCTGCAAGGCGTGCTGTGTATACAATGTTAGGATCTTCAAAATCCGATGTCGCATTTACTGCTGTGCTTTCTTCTTCAGTCTGTTCTGAAGCTTCATCGCCCCAGCTTACAAAATCACCATCTGTGCTGTCTGCCTCTGTGTCTCCCCAGCTTGAAAATTCTCCGTCGCTATCGATGCTGTCGCTATCGCCCCATGCTGTAAAGTCTCCATTATCAGAGTCTCCAAAGCTTGAGAATGAGTCAAAGCCTTCTGATGAATCTGCTGTCATTGAATCTGAATATGCTGATGATTCTTCTGAAGGTGCATGCCATACCTGATTTATACGTTTGATAAAGTCATCAAGGCTGACCATCTTTCCAATAATGTCATATTTTCCCATAAGGTAGTTCTGCATGTTGTCTACCGCTACAAGAAGCTCTGGATTAGTAATGTCGCCTTTTTTCTGTCCAGTTATGTTGAAGTATACACTGTTTGTACCAGCAAACTGTTCGTTTACGTAGTCAATGTCTTTTCTCATCTGAGATGTTTTTGGGAAGTACCCTATCAAAGAGGTATCAATTTTGAGTTTGCTCAAACCTGTGAAAGACAAGATTACAATTGCGATGGATGTGATTATGAGACGTACCCAAGAACCACAGAAAAAGCGGTAGATTATGTAAAGTGTGTCACCACTGGCTTCTTTTGCAGAACGGCCTCCGCGCATCATCTGTGCACGTGCTACCTGTCTTTTTACCATGTCTGTAAAGCCAAACATACGTCTTTTTTTATTTGCTTCCTTGCATGGCAATACAAGCAGAAGAGCAGGAATAAAGGTTACAGAGAAGAAGAGGGCAAGAGCTACTCCTATTGCCGTAAAGATTGCAAAACTGTGCAAAGGTTCAATAGGGCTTGTAACGAGAGATACGAAACCTACTATAGTTGTAAGTCCTGCAAGAAGAACTGCTTTCCAAACTTCTTTGAGACCTTTAAAGATAGCCTCTCTCTGCTGTTCCCTTGATACATCGCCTTCAATAAAGCTTAACTCTACGTAATAATGTGTAAGAACATGAATTCCATAAGCAGAACCTACAGCAATGAGTGCTACAGGAATAACGCTTGAAACAAGCGAGAAGGTGATGTGCAGCATACCCATCATTCCGCAGGAAATAGCTGTAGACATAAGAACTGTAAGAAGAGGAAGGAAGGTTCCTGTAAATGTATGGAAACTGAAATACAGTGTAAGAATTACTATGACTACTACAAGAGGAATGAGTCCTACAAGGTCTGCTACCATGAATTCTTTTGATGTTACGGAAATTACAGGATCTCCGTAGAACTTATACATAAGTGCATGACCTTTACATTCTTCTATAGCAATTTCCTTTACCTGTTCAAGAACTTTCTGCTGGCGTTCTGAATCAGGAGGAGCAAAACGAAGAACTTTTTTTGCTGCTTTGTATTCAGCCTTTGCATCTGCAAGGACTTTTTCTGTGTCTGCATTATTTTCTGCATCAAAAGCAGCCTGTGCGGCATCAAGATTTTCCTTTGCCTTGTCAAAAGCAATCTGTTCATCTCCCTTAGGAACAAGAGAAACTGCAATCTGAGTGCCGGTAAAGTTGTCATTCATGATTACACGATTGTACATGCTTTCCCATTCAGACAGTCTTGATGCAAGCTGTGCAATGTCTTCTGGAGAACCTGTGTAGGTGTCTGGAATGAGCTGAGTTGCAGAAATTGAACCGTCCTGATCACAGACATAATCAATATCTGTAAGAGAGTCTATGTCTTCTACATCTTTAAGGGCATATACTCGTTCAGTAATGTTTCTTACAACTTCAATATATTCAGGAGTAAGAATAGTTCCTTCTTTTGCTTCAAGACTTATACCTATAGAAAGCATGCTTCCAAAGGTGGCTTCTGTGTCGGTAAGCCTTGTGTAAGATTCATCTTTCTGTGGAAAGAACATTCGTGTTGAGTTGCTTAGGGAAAGATCCTTTATAAAGAATCCAAAGAACCCTGTTGCTGCAAGACATAGGACAATTATAATTGCCGGATGTTTGAAAAATGCTTTTACAAATTTCATTTTGTGCTGAACCTCTCTTATTGTCAATATGTTCAAATAATTAAACTGATGAACTAAATATAAACCTAATTTTAGTTTATGTCAATAATTTGTAACAAATTTTTGTTTAAGTGTTTAATTGGTTAAACGTATTGACAAGCGTGCTTAAATAGAATTACAATTCATTAGAAGTGTAGGGGGAAGATATGATAGATAAAATAGAAGTTGAGCGAGCAATGTCTCTGTTTGATTCTTGTTCTCCATTATTTATTGCTCTTGGCGATGAAGTGCGTCAGAAGCTTATTCTTGACATTGGAACTGCAGAAAGTACGGATGAAAACGGCATAAATGTTACTAATCTAAGTGCAATGTCAAAACTTTCAAGACCAGCTATATCACATCATTTGAAGGTTTTGAAGGATTGCGGTCTTATTAAGCCTAATAAGGTTGGAACATGCATTTATTACAGACTTAATTTTGGAGATTACCTTGATAATGTTTCTGAACTTATAAATTGTATAAGGAAAATATTATCTCTTAAAGTTTCTTCATAATACTTTGTATTGATACTCTGTGTTTTTTGTCACAAGAACTGTTGACATTTTTTTTGATGTATCATACTATGCTTACCGCAAAGACGCGAGTTGTAATCGCGTCTTTTTTTTAAAGTTACATAATTGTTATTAAAATTGTATGGAGAATACCTATGCTGAAATACATCTGCAAAAGGTTGGCTACTGCGATTGTTACTGCATTTTTGGTGGCAACCCTGACTTTTTTCATCATGAACATGGTTCCTGGAGGTCCATTTCTTTCTGAAAAAGCTGTAACCCCGCAAGCACAGGCAGCCATGGAAGCAAAGTACGGGCTGGATAAGCCTTTGGGGCAGCAGTACCTCACTTATATGGGAGGTTTGGCTCACGGGGATTTTGGTCTTTCTGTGAAGAAGCGATGACGTACTGTTAGTGAGATTATTTTCACAAAGTTTCCTGTTTCTGCACGTCTTGGAGGACTTGCAATTTTGGTTGCGGTAATGTTTGGTGTGCCTCTTGGTGCAATTGCTGCATATAAACGAGGAAAAACAATAGATAACATTCTGGTTGTTCTTTCAACCGCTGGAATTGCCATTCCGTCATTCCTGTCATCAACCCTTCTTATGTTTATTTTTTCTACAAAGCTAAAATTGCTTCCGTTTCTTGGGCTTAACAGTGCTGCAAGTTATATTATGCCTGTAATGGCTCTTGCTTTATATCCAACTTTTTACATTGCACGTCTTATGCGAAGTTCTATGCTCGACGTTATGGGACAGGATTATATGAGGACTGCACGTGCAAAAGGCGTTGGTAACATCAAATCTATTTTTAAGCACGCTCTTCGTAATGCAATTCTTCCTGTCGTAACATATCTTGGTCCACTTATTGCTTCCCTTATGACTGGAAGTTTTATCATAGAAAAGATTTTTAATATTCCTGGACTCGGTTCTGAGTTTGTAGGGGCAATTACAAGCCGTGACTATCCTATGATTATGGGAACTACAATTTTTCTTGCAGTATTCGTCATAATTATGAACGTTATTGTTGATATTGCCTATGCCATTGTAGATCCTAGAATCAAACTGAAGTAGGAGTTTTTTGAGAATGAACGAAGATATAAAAACTAGCCTTAATAAAAATCCGCTGAGCTTTCAGCTAAAAGTTAATGATTTTATACCAGCTTCTGCTGACGAAAAACAGTCGCTTGTAATAATGCGGGAATCTGTAGGATTCTGGAAAGACGGACTGCGACGTTTCTGCAAGAATAAGATTGCAATGACTTCTCTTGCAATTGTTCTTTTTATTGTATTCCTCTGTTTTATAATTCCTGTTTTTTATCCATACAAATATGAACAGCAGCTTAAAGGCAGTGAACGCTTAAAGCCTTTTGAACATTCTGCTGTAGAAATGTCTTTAATTAAAGAAGGTCAAAAAGTTTTTCCTCATATATTGGGTACTGATCAGAATGGACGTGATTACGCAATCAGAGTTATGGTAGGCGGTCGTGTTTCAATGATGGTTGGTATTGTTGCATCAATTCTTATTCTGATTATTGGCTCCCTTTATGGTGCTATTGCAGGATATATTGGAGGAACTGTAGACCTTGTAATGATGAGAATTGTTGACATTATATACACGGTTCCTGATGTTCTTATCATAATCCTGCTTGCCCAGACTTTGAAGTATCCTTTGCGTGCTTTGGGGGAAACTCCTGGATTCGGATGGATTCAGAAGCTTGGACCAAACATGGTAAGTATGTTTATTGTTTTTGCGCTTCTGTATTGGGTAGGTATGGCACGTATTATCAGAAGTCAGATTATGATTCTTAAGCAGAACGAATATGTTACAGCTGCAAAGGCTTTGGGAGCCAACGGAAAGCGCATTATTGGAAAGCATCTCATTACAAACTGTATAGGAACTTTGATTGTAACTACAACACTCCAGATTCCTTCTTCAATCTTTACGGAGTCATTCCTTTCATTTTTGGGACTTGGTGTACAGGCTCCAATGCCATCTTTAGGCTCTTTGGCTTCCGCTGCATTGAACGGATTTCAGACATTCCCAGAAAAGCTGTTTGCACCTGCGTTTCTTATTTTCATCATAATCTTAAGTTTTAACTTACTGGGTGATGGTTTGCGTGATGCATTTGACCCAAAACTTAAGAGCTAGAGAGGATTTATATGGCAGAAAACGAATATCTTGTAGACATACAGCACGAAAAGCTTTCATTTTTTACTCCTGCAGGAGAAGTTCAGGCTCTTAATGACGTTACCATTCAGATGAAAGAAGGTGAGGTTTTGGGCATTGTTGGAGAATCTGGAAGCGGAAAGTCCGTAACTGCATATTCAATCATGGGACTTACTGCAGAAAACGGTAAAATTACTGGTGGAACTGTTACGTTTAACGGTCACCACATTGAGCAGATGTCTGAAAAGGAACTGCGTAAGATTCGTGGTAAGGAAGTAAGCATAATCTTTCAGGATCCTATGACCAGTCTGAACCCAGTCTGGACAATCGGGAATCAGATAGAGGAAGCTATAAAGCTTCATACTGATAAGAAAGGTAAGGAAGCAACAGCCCGTGCAAGGGAACTTCTTACTTTGGTAGGAATAAATGAGCCTGACAAAAGATTAAAGCAGTATCCTCATGAACTTTCAGGCGGAATGAGACAGCGTGTAATGATTGCTATTGCACTTGCATGTGAGCCTAAACTTTTAATTGCTGATGAACCTACAACAGCACTTGATGTTACTATTCAGGCACAGATTCTTGAACTTATGCAGGAGCTTAAGAAAAAGCTTGGCATGGGAATTATAATGATTACTCATGATTTGGGTGTTGTTGCAAGTATGTGTGACCACATTGCCGTTATGTATGCTGGTGAAATAATCGAATACGGCACTACAGATGACATTTTTTATAATCCTCAGCATGAATATACTAGAGGTCTTCTGCGTTCCATTCCAAAATTCCATGAAAAAGACTATTCAAGGCTTGTTCCTATAGAAGGACAGCCAGTTGACCTTTTGAACAGACCTAAAGGATGTTGTTTTGCTCCTCGCTGCTCAAACTGCATGAAAATATGTCTTGAAAAGCCTCCTGTACGTAATGATTATGGCTCTCTTGGCGGTGCAGCGGTTGGTGATAATGTTCACTATGGCCGTTGCTGGCTGGAACAGAAAGCAGCTTTGCTTGGCAGTGCCGAAGCAGTTGGCAAGGAATTGGTGGGAGTATTTTTAAGCGATATAGTT
>CAMVEQ010000060.1:0-19346 GCA_947166545.1 uncultured Treponema sp.
AGCTTAATCCTTCGGCGCCAATTGTTATTGAAGATGATGTTTGGATAGGGGCTCGCTTGGCGACACTGGTTACTTTACAGAGACAACGGCTTATGATCCGAGATCTCCTTATTCTGCAAGTAAAGCTTCAAGTGATCATATTGTCATGGCATATTTCCATACATTCGGAATGCCAATAACGCTTTCAAACTGTACAAATAACTATGGTCCATATCAGTTCCCTGAAAAATTAATTCCACTGATGATTATGAACATTCAAAAAGGGAAATCTCTTCCAGTATATGGAGAAGGAAAAAATATCCGCGACTGGATTTATGTAGAAGATCACAACCGTGCTGTATGGCAGATTGTGACAAAAGGTAGAACTGGCGAAAAATACAATATTGGCGGTGAAAATGAATGGCAGAATATCAATCTGCTGAAAAAGCTTATTGAAATTACTGCTGCAAAATGCAATCTCGATGTCAAATCTGTAGAAAATACGATTGTACATGTAAAAGACCGCCCAGGACACGATGCCCGTTACGCAATTGATTGCTCTAAAATCAAAAAAGAACTCGGTTGGGAGCGTAAGATGACGTTTGAACAGGGACTATCGGAAACTGTAGACTGGTATCTTAATCATTCAGAATGGATTGAACATATTCTTAGCGGAGAATATAAGAACTGGATTCAGAAAAACTATACTGACCGCTGAAGATAAGAAAGGATCCCGTCTTTATCTTCTGCATTAAATGTTACTGCGCCAGGAATATCTCTCATAAAGGTATACTGGCGTTTTGCATATCTACGGCTGTTTTTCTTTATACGCTCTTTTATTTGCTCGATAGAAGTTAGTTCTGGCATAAAAAATTCACTATAACCAATGGCTTTCATTCCAGGTGTGTCTTTTGTGTATCCTGCTGCTTTTAATTGCTCAACTTCATCTGCAAGCCCCTGCAAAAACATGCGGTCAACACGTTCATTAATACGGTTATATAAATCATCTCTATCTCTGTCCAATATTATTGGTATAAAGTGGAATTTATTGCGTAATACAGATGGTAATTTATAGGAACTTAAAGGCTTTCCTGATGCATAAAATACTTCTAATGCACGGACAATGCGGTACGCATCGTGGACATTTATTTTTTCTGCACTGACAGGATCCTTTTGCTTTAATTCATTATATAAAGCTTGATTACCTTCTTTTTCAATACGAAGCTTTAGAACATTTCTTGTTTTTTCGCTACTGATTGGAGTTACAGGAAGCCCCATGAGAAAATTTCTAATATAAAAACCTGTACCACCAGTAACAATAGGATAGTGCCCCCTATTAATAATCTGTTCACACAATTCATCTGCAAGGTCAATAAATTCCCCTACACCAAACTGAACATCTGGCGTTACAACATCTATAAGATGATGAGGAATATCTTGCTTTTCAATTTCATCAGGTTTAGCAGTCCCAATATTTAGCCCCTTATAAACCGCCTGACTGTCTGCACTGACTACTTCGCCTAAACCTTTAAAACAAGAAAGACTGCTTTTTCCAAAGAGTTCCCTGGCTAAAGCAGTCTTACCACAAGCTGTAGGCGCAAAAATAACAATAACTGGCTTACTGTTCAATGCGATATTTTACGTCCCCTGTAAAAAGTTGACGAGCTGCAAGACTTACATCTTTGCCATCATGCTCGTCTAAAATAGGATCTTTTATTTTTGCAAGCTGAAATGCACGTCTGCTTGCTGCAGCTGTAATTTCATATATGCTGCCTTTAAATTTTACTAATTCTTCAAGTGGAAAAATCATTATTACACCCCTATTTCTATGAATTATATCAAAAAAAGCCTTTTCTGTCTATTATTTTAATTTTTTTTTATTTTTTTTCTGAAAAAGTGTAAAAAAATGATCAATCTTTTGAATAACAATATTAGAGAGAGGTAAAAAAATTTTTAGGAGTATTCTTATGAAAAAACTCAGTATTGTTTCCATTCTTGGAATTTTAACCCTTAGTTTTATTACCAGTTGTGCCAACATGACTGATGATTATGATCAGGAACAGATGGCAGAACCTACCCCAGTAATAAAGGAAACAGAAAAGCAAAAAAAACGTTCCGTTTCATATATAACGGAATTTGGAACTGCACCTGCAAAAACAGACAGAGACTATGCTTTTGCAATGACAGAAAAAGAGCTTTTCCCGCTATATGCAGAAAAAAAGACTTTTGCAGGTTGGATAGATTCTGTATCAGGAACATTGATCAATGTAAAGCATAAAATAACAGATGATATGGTTCTTACTGCGAACTGGAGAGACATTCAGGCTGGAGATATAGTTCTTGCCGAAGGACCTATTGTAAGCACCGAATGTTATGGGGTTGTAAAGAATTCTGTACATCCAATGGCAATTATATATCAGGCTACAGGTGGAAAATATATGGGGGTATCTGTAAAATCCACTCGGACTTTTTGGACAGATCTTACATCTAAAAGGGTGACAAGCATAAAATTCTCAAAGACTGGGAAAGAAAGTTATGAAGCTATAAAAAAAGAAAACAGGACAATTTTTACAGATAAGAACTTTCCTGCCCTTGCCTATGCAGAACATTATGCAGATTTATTTACAGATATACAGAACTGCCAATATGCGGCGGGCTGGTATCTTCCAGCGGAAGATGAACTTAAAAAGATCTATCAGGAATTTACTACTATAAACAAGAGCTATGCGAAGATTGAAAAGAATTCCAAACTTGTACAGAATTATAATTCATTCGACGGAGCCTGGACTTCATCCAGTGACGGAACATATATCTATGGCATTGGTCTTGTAAAAAGCGGTGACTATGAAGAAATGAGGAGAAGCCTTGCCTCAAAAAAACAGGAGACTCCACCTTCTATAATTGGATATACTGAATACAGCATCACAATAGGCTCTTCTGCATATAAGTTGTTTACGATGAGGATGAACAGTACAAAGACGCTTAATGCTTACTGCATCAGAGAATTCTAATTGCAAGCAAAATAGTTTTTAGATAGAATAAGACCATGTCAGAACGAAATAAATGTGTACAGGCAATTATATTGAATATTACTACACAAGGAGAAAATAATAGACGTATATGTGCATTATCTTCTGACATGGGTCTTTTTTATGCAACCTTATATGGAGGTCCTAAAAGTAAATTACGTTCTTTAGTACAACCTTTCAATGCTGGTAAACTTTGGATTTATAATGATGAAGCAAAAAAATCAATAAAGATTACTGATTTTGAAGTGTTGGATTGCCATATTAGCCTTCATACAAGTCTTTATAAGATATGGACTGCCAATCTAGCTTGTGAAGTCCTGCTAAAAACTCATTGTGCTGGTGATGAAAAAAAAGCTTTTACTTTATTTAGTGCATTTATAAACGGAATTGACAGATGTGAAGAAAAAGAAGCTATGCTTGGTACTGTTCGTTTTTTATGGAGATATCTTGCACTTCTTGGGGTTCAACCTGAAATAGAATTATGTGAACACTGCAACTCCAACGTTCTAAGTAAAAACTGCTGTTATATACCAGGAACAGGACTTTTATGTTCTGACTGTTCAAATTTGCCAGAGAATACACTGTATTTTCCACTTAGTTCAAATGCACTAGTATATCTTGCTTCAATAAATGAACTTTCTCCTGGAAAAGTACGAGCTCTTACAATAGACAGTCAGTCTGTATATGAATTAAAACAATTTACATTCTACCTTATCGAGCAGGCAGTTGCTTCAAAACTTAAAACCATAGAAATCGGCATGGGAATATTGTAAACATAAGGATTTCTTTATTTTTAACTTGCAAAAGAAAACTTATAGCATTAAAATAAAATCGCAATTTTAATGGTAAGAGGATAAATAATGAGAGCAGCAGATATAATCATAAAAAAACGTGGAACTGGAAATATAAAAGGTCAGAGTCTTACAAAAGAAGAAATTGAATTTCTTATAAAAGGTTATGTAGACGGTAGCATTCCTGATTATCAGATGGCAGCATTTATGATGGCTGTATATTTTAATGGAATGACTTTTGAGGAAACTGGTTATCTTACATCTGTAATGCTTCATTCAGGTGATGTCATTGAGCTTCATAATAAGCAAGACAAAGGCTTGAAAGGTCCTTTTGTTGATAAGCACTCTACAGGTGGAGTTGGTGATAAAATAAGCCTTCCACTTGCTCCTATAGTTGCATCTCTCGGAGTACAAATTCCAATGATGAGCGGTCGTGGTCTTGGTCATACAGGTGGAACATTGGATAAACTTGAAGCAATTGAAGGATATAATGTAAAGCTTACACCTGAAAAGTTTGAATCTTTAATTGCGAAAACAGGTTATGCAATGATGGGTCAGACCGAAAAAATTGCCCCTGCAGACAGAAAAATGTATGCATTGAGAGATGTTACAGGTACTGTAGAAAGCATTCCACTAATTACAAGCAGTATTCTTTCTAAGAAAGTTGCAGAAGGCAGTGATGCATTAGTATTTGATGTAAAATATGGATTAGGTGCATTCATGAAATCTGCAGCAGATGCAGAAAATCTTGCAACTTTCCTTGTAAAAACATCACAGGCAATGGGTAAAAAAGCTGTTGCACTCCTTACAAACATGGATTCTCCATTAGGGTATAAAACTGGTAACTATCTTGAAATTGAAGAAACTCTAGAATGTCTGCAAGGAAAAGGACCTGAAGACATTATGGAACTTACGTATGCTTTAGGAAGCCGAATGGCAGTATTTGGTGAAAAAGCAGCTTCTGTTGAAGAAGGTTTAGCTCTTTGTAAGGAAGCCGTATCTTCAGGAAAAGCTCTAGAGAAATTCCTTGAAAATGTAAAAGACCAAGGCGGAGATCCTGATAAACTTTTGAAGGAACAAGGTACACGCCGTTCAAAATTCCATTTGGAACTTACAGCTCAGCAAGATGGGTATATCCAGATAGATGCCTATAAAACAGGTATTGCATGTATAAATCTTGGTGTTGGACGAAATAAAACTACAGATATTGTTGATCCTGATTCTGGTATTATTTTTGCAAAAAAACAAGGAGAACTTGTAAAAAAAGGCGATAAAATCATGGATGTTTATGCTAAAGATGCAAATTCTCTTGCAGCAGGTACTGCACAGCTTTCCAAAGCAGTCTCATATTCTGAGCAGAAACCCGAATGTGCCAAACTTATTCTTAAGGAAATAAAATAGTGGCAGTTTGGAATAAAAAAGAAATATCTCAAAGTCTTGTAAAGGACTTAGAAAAAAAATACGCAGTTGATGCATTGACTGCCAGTATTTTTGCAAGGCGTGGTATTACATCTGGAAAAGATATTCTATACTACCTTGAAGATGATCTTAGGTTTCAGCATAGTCCTTTTTCATTTTCAATTATGGAAGATGCTGTAGACAGAATTATTTCGGCATCTGAAGAGAAAGAAAGGGTTCTTATTTTCGGAGACCGAGATGTAGATGGTGTTACAGCGACTACGGTATTACACGATTGCCTAAAAGATATGGGCATTGATGAACAATACAGACTTCCAGAAGGTAATGATGCATACGGGCTTTCTATTCCAGCCATTGATGATTTTTATAAAGATAATGGCTCTTTAATTATAACTGTAGACTGTGGCATTTCTAATAATGTAGAAGTTGCCCATGCTACAGAACTTGGAATTGATGTTATAATAGTAGATCATCACAATCCTCAGGAAGTATTACCAAGCCCTGCTATTATTATTGATCCAAAATGCATTGATTCAGGCTATCCATTTCCAGATATTTCAGGTTGTGCTGTAGTCTTTAAACTTGTAAGCGCCTTAAGATTCAGTAAAAGTAAATGGTATAAACAAGAAGTAACTCTCTTAAATATAATTCCTGATGAAAATTCTTTCTGCATTGATTGTATAAAATTAAGAAATCTTATTCCTGTACGGCAGATAAAAGAATATATAATTCCAGGAGAAACTGCTCTTTCTCAGACAAAACTTCCTGCCTTTCTTTCTGGACAGATTATATTAGTGTGGAATAAAGAAAGAATTCTTTCTTTTCTTAGCACATGTTTTGGAACAGGAATAGAATTTAATCTTCTTGATATGAGGGTTGAAATTGGGATTCTTATCCCTCAATTCAAAAATTATGAACTTAGTAAAATAAAAACTCTTTCAAAAATTGCAAAATATGGCAATCATGAGCCTACCGAAATTGGTGGCTTTTATAACATTTATGTCACATACGTGCAAATGGCATTAAAAAAAGAATTCCCAGATTTAATACAAAAAGAAGACAGGGATTTACAGCTTGTAGCACTCGCTGCACTTTCGGACATTATGCCAATGAAAGATGAAAACCGTATCTTTGTCAAGAAAGGGCTTGCATCTATTAATGCCAGTCGTATCCGACCAGGCCTATTGGAACTTATGTCAGTTCTAAATATGTTAGGAAAACATATTTCATCTACTGATGTAAGCTGGACAATTGTTTCCAATTTAAATGCAGCTGGTCGCTTAGGACATCCAGAACTTGCAGCGGATCTGTTTATCTCAAATGATTCCTCGTATAGAGAAATGGCTGCAAGAAAAATAAAAGAATTAAACGCAGAACGTAAACAGCTTTCACAGGATGCTTGGGATTATGCAGGAATACAGGCAGAAACTTCAATTCCACTCCATCACGATAAATTATGTGTCGTCATAGATGAACGAATAAATCGAGGTGTCAGCGGCATTGTGGCTGGAAGACTAGTTTCGTTATATAACGTACCTGCTATAACAGCAACTTTTGTAGGACAAACAGTTATAGGCTCTATGAGAAGTTGTAGAGGGGTTGATTCTTCTGATTTTCTAAATAGAATGGGCGATATTTTTATAAATCACGGCGGTCATACCTGTGCTGCAGGTTTCAGCTTTCAACGAAACAGACTTGCTGAATTTGAGCAGAAACTTCTTGATGTATCAAATGAAATTGAATTAGAAGAATCTTCAACAAACAAATATGAAATTGATGCTGAAATTCCTGCTACATATCTAACCCCAGAAATTCTTTCTGTTACAGACAGATTCGAACCATTTGGAGAAAAAAATCCACAACTTCTATTTTTGTCTAAAAAGTTAAAAGTAGTTGATGCAATGCTTATGGGCAAAACTGAAAAGCAGCATCTAAAACTAATTTTAAATGCAAATACATGTAAATGGCCAGCTCTATTTTGGAATGAAGGAGAACGACTTCACAAAGATTTTGAAATTGGAGATGAAGTTGATATTCTATATCACATTGAGCGTAATACATTTAATGGAATTGAAACACCACAGATGATTCTTGTAGACCTAAAAAAGTCAAATTAATAAAATAGTTATGAGGAGATTTTATGAAGACATCATTTTTTAGAAAATACTTTCGCTTTTTTTTCAGCCTTGCATTTATTCTTTTTGTTCTTACTCCGCTTTATGCAAAACAAATTGTAATAGACGCAGATAATTACAGCATTAAGGTAAATTACCAGGATACTTCAAAACCAGGAGATGCTGTTTTTGTAAGAATGACATTTGAACAAACAGAAAAGCAACAAAAGAAAAATCCACTGCTTCTTTATGACCCAAAAGCAACTTTAGAGCTTTATCTTGATGAAAAAAGACTTGACAAAACTGAATTTTATCCACTCATAACTTCTGCTACTCGTACATTTTTGGCTGGGATTCCTCTTTCTTCGTGGTGGAACAGTAAGAATAATTATTCTCTAAAAGTAATTTATACAATGTCTGATGGGAAAACTTCTGATTTTACATTGCCATTTTCTCTTGAATACAAAGAATTCATAAGCGAAACAATACCACTTGATGCAAGAAACACCAGTATAAAAACAGACTCAAGCTCTACCCGTATGAAGCAGATTGAAAAACTCAATGCTATTCTTGGAACAGTAAACGAAACCCACATATACCAAACTTCACCATATACACCTCCTACAACAGCAACAAGACGAACCTCTTATTTTGCCGACAGAAGAGTATATGCATACTCAGATGGAAAATCCTCTACAAGTCTGCATTACGGAACAGATTACGGCATTCCTACAGGTTCAACAGTAACCGCATGTGCCGCAGGACGAGTTGTTATGGCAGAAGACAGAATTACAACAGGATGGAGTGTTGTAATAGAACATCTTCCAGGATTATACAGTTTGTACTATCACATGAGTGAATTAAAAGTAAAAGAAGGTGATAAAGTCAAACAAGGAACTCTCATCGGTCTTAGTGGAGCAACAGGACTTGCAACAGGACCACACTTACATTGGGAAATGCGTCTTAATATGTCTGCCGTAAATCCTGATTATTTTACAACCGATTTCACATGTGATTTTGAATAATTGAAAGAAATTCTTGTTCAGTTATAACAGGTACACCAAGTTGCGCTGCTTTTACATTTTTAGCAGAGCCACTGGTTGTATCATTAGTAACAAGATAACTAAGACCTTTTACAACAGAAGTTTTTACAATGCCACCATTTGATTTTACAAGATTTTGAGCTTCTGTTCGTTTCATTGTCATCAGTTCCCCTGTAAAACAGAATGATTTGCCTTCCAATAAACCACCTGTTTTTTCCTCTTGTATACTAATAGTACCGTTTTCAATAAGAGACTGCATTTCAGAAATATTTTCTTTAAGCCCTTCAACCAGCGTATGAGCCATAATATCAGCAAATCCATATATATCAGCTATTTGTTTTTCATTTGCCTGAATAATGCTGTCTAATGTATTAAAACCACTGGCAATCAGCTTTTCAACAAGAACTTCACCAATACCTTCAATATCAAAACCTGCTATAAATTTTGCAAGAGAAACAGATCTATGATTCTGAATAGAAAGAACAACTTTTTTAGCACCTTTAGATTCCTGTTCTTTAGAAATACTCTCTTCATTCAAAAAATACGGAGTAAGTGTTTTTTCTGTAAGTTTATAGATATCACTTATAGATGAAATTACCCCATCTCTAAACAGAGAACGAACAAGCGTATCTCCTAAATCCCGTATATCAACAACTGAAATCCATTTGAAAATCTGATGAAGGACTTTTTTACTGCAATTTTTATTCGGACAGAATAATCTTGTACCTTCATCTACTAATTTTTCACCACAAGTATCACAATGCGTAGGAAAATCAATTTCCTTTAAAGAAGCATTATTGGCATCAGAATTTTCAGAAGTAATTACACTTTCTATCTTAGGAATAATTTCGCCTCTTTTTACAACGACCACATGACTTCCTAGTTTTATTCCTAAAGAACGAATTGTATTTGGATTTACAAGACTTGCTCTTTTTACAGTTGTCCCATTTAAGTCCACAGGATCAAAAATTGCTACAGGCGTATAAGTAGCACCAGTTTCATTCCATTCAACACTTCTTAAAATAGAGACGGCTTCTTCAAGGCTAAATTTAAATGCAATCTGCCTGTCAGGTCTATCTCTACTCGCATCTTCATGATTAACGGAACGCTCTTTTACAACTAAACCATCTATATCATAATCAAGAGATTTTCTAATTTCCATTACATGACTACGATAGTCTATAACTTCCTGTACAGATTTTGCAATATAAAGAGGAACAACATTAAAACCACTTTTTTTTAGCCAATTTATTTTATCTTCTTCATCCTTAAAAGGTTGTTCTCCAGTTGTTGACCAGACATCATAAGTAATCAAAGTTAAATGTTCACTACCAGTACCATCTTTACGCTTCATAAGACCATTAGCAGCATTACGACAGTTTGCTTTATCAGAAAAGAATTGGGTATGAACTTTATGAGTCATAATAACTTCACCACGGATTCCTCCTGTAAAAGAAATAGGAGTACCATCTTCCTCAAACAAATCTTTTCGAACACCATTCATTTTTAAGGCATTTGAAGTTATATCATCGCCAACATGTCCATCACCTCTTGTTACGGCATGAATTAAAGTTCCGTCACTATATTGAAGTTCAAGACTTGCACCATCTAATTTATATTCTACAAGATATTCTGAATAAGAATGTTTTTGTGCCCAGGCAAGAAACTGCTCAGGATTTGCAGCTTTTTCCTGGCTTCCCATAGGCATAACGTGATTGATTTTTTCAAAGTTACCATTATCTGCACCAACTTTATGCAATAATGGATTCGTGGGATCAAGAGACTTTAATTCATCCCATAAAGCATCAAATTTTTCATCAGAAATCTCACCTTCCCCGTTGTAATATGATTTCTGATATCTTTTTATAAGAGTTTCAAGTTCTGAAATTCTTTGAAATGAGTCAACATCAAACAGTTCCATGAAAGACCTTACTCTTCTTCATCTTTTATGAAGAATAACTCATGAATTTCTCTTCCAGCATCAATTCCTTTTTGCTCGAATTTTGTCCTAGGTCTCCATTCCTGATGAGGTGCATACTGCATATATTTATTATGAATACCTTCAGTATGAGACAATTCTTCCAAAGCTGTCTCGGCATATTCTTCCCAGTCTGTTGCAAAGTATATATATCCGCCAGGAGCCAATTTCTGCACCAAAAGATCAGTATGAGGACGTTGCATAAGCCTACGCTTATGGTGCTTCTTTTTTGGCCATGGATCAGGGAAAAATATATGAAATGCAGAAATAGAATCATCAGGAATCATCGTTTCAAGTATTTCCAAAGCATCATGTTCTATAATGAACAGATTCTTCAACTGACGGCGTTTTATATCGCTTAAAAGTCTGCCAATGCCAGGAACATGAACTTCACTTCCTAAATAATTCATATCTGGATTTGCAGCAGCAATGGCAGCAGTTGCCTGCCCCATACCAAATCCAATTTCCATTGTTACAGGATTTGTATTACCAAACACATCTGCAAAATTTATTGTTTTGTACTCAAAAGGAATACACCACACTTGATGAAGTTCATCATAACTGCGGCGCTCACTGTCGGTCATGCGACCAGCACGAATTACATAAGTTCTAATTGAACGTTTAAAAATACCATCTTCGGTTGAATCAAGATTCCCTACTTCTTCACCCACGTCTAAAGCCCCTTATTATTGCTTTCCGGCAAAATACACAAAACATGCTTATTATTATTTATATAGCATATTTTTTCTATAGCGGAATTTACATTCTTTATTTTAGTTTTATCATAAACTTCTGAAATAGGTCTAAAATCCTTATTCAGTAATTTCTTTACATTATTCATATCATTACTTACACAGTATGACGGATATTGCAGTGTAAATGAAGCTGACTGTTCAGAACCATCTGCAAAAACTGTAGTAACAACATATTTTCCAATAGGAAAATTAGAGGTGTCAGGAACAGAAAGATTTTGA
Source organism: uncultured Treponema sp. (assembly GCA_947166545.1). Classification (GTDB taxonomy): domain Bacteria; phylum Spirochaetota; class Spirochaetia; order Treponematales; family Treponemataceae; genus Treponema_D. The sequence continues at coordinate 11,328 of CAMVEQ010000060.1, forward strand.
CACCAATATGTATTATTCATAGCATATATTTTTTTAGAAGTCCATTCATATAATCCAGAAGAATCGCCTTTATGTTCAGTAGATATTTTCATTTCCACAACAGGAAAATTCTTATCAGCTGTAATAAAAACAGACATTTTTTCTGTAGGTTTTGAAGAATTCGAAGTGTAATCAAAAATAATATAACCGTCAGCTACAAATCCATAATCATGATTGTTCGAACACGCTGAAAACGGAATAACAGCAATAAGGAGTATGAAAAATAATATAAGATACGAGGGATAACTCATGAAAAATTAAATTTAAGGTTTATAACCGTTAAATCCTCACCACTGAACTGATTTACAATAGAATCAAACTTTACGCCAACCTTTTTACAGGCATCATCCAAATAAGAAAAGTAATACAATCCTAAATCTGTACTTTCCTCACCTTCTGGCATTTGTCGGTAGAAATCAATAAGAGATTTTTTATTGAGATTTTCCGACATTTTGCTTTCTATGTTCTCTTTTACATCCTGAGATTCATCATTTTTATTATACAAGGATATACTCAAGCTACCTGTTTTACCAATAGAAGAAGAACTTCCACCAATCTTCCAAGACAAGAATACCAATTCATGTTTACGGACTAATTCTTCAACAATTTTCGCACGAATTTCTGGGTCATAAATAAGAGTTTCAGAATTATCTATTCCTTTATAAAGATTTCTTGCTTCTTTTTTCAAGTTTGTATTTTCGTTGCTAAGAGCAAGTTCCATAATCATAACAGAAATATATTCTGGAATCTTTGATTTTTCCATGTATTCATTAAGCAACTTTCTTATTGCAGAAAGAATCTGATCAAATCCTTCAGTCTTAAAAAACTTAGTAATGATATACCAGTTCATAAGATTTAATCTATTCAAAAACTTCTCTGTCATAAGAAGATAAACATTCTTCTCTTCTGGAGAAAAATCTTTATTAGACATAATGCTTTTCCATACAGGATCCAAAATTGTCTGGCGACTCTGCTGAATAACATTATCCTTTACTGCAAGGTGATTACGAAGCTGTTTATCAGGAATTCTAGTCTGTTCATCAATAAGCTGGCTTGGATTCTGTCTATTATGACGTCTTATACAGTCACATTTTATGAGAGATTCAAAAATTTCTTTGTCAAACTGCTTATACAAAATAGAATATACAATAACTTTTGACAAGTCCATTATTTCCTGTCTTCGAGAAACAAATTCTGGCATGGAAATTTCTATTTTGGAAATATAATCAGTCAAAACCATATTTTGTAAAGAGGTTGGAGAAAAATGGGAAAGACTTATGCCGTACTCTTCTACATTATCAGCAAGCTTAAATCGCAGCAATTTCTTTTTATGACCTATAAAATAAGATGCCCCTTCTTCCGTAAGAATTACTTTTAACGGCAAATCTAGCATAAATTTCTTTTCTGCTGCACTCATGTGAATCCCAAAAGCTCCCTTTCATGACAAATTGTTTTCTCTATTATATATCAACTATCTTGCAATGTAAACAACAATAAATTATTATATTTCTATGCTTGGAAAAATGCAAAAGTTTTTTTTATTTTCCATTTTATTGATACAGGCTTTAGCTTTTTCTACCTATTCTTATGCAGAAAATTACAGTGATACTTTATTTACTGCACTTAAAAATAAGGATTATTCCGTAGAAAGACAAGGGTTAACTCCATCCGATGCATCAAATTTTCCTCAAAATATCATTCTAAGAAAGACTTTCAAAAAAGATGTAGACACAGAAATCATCTTTTCATTTACGCAGGAATATGTTTCACGCTGCGAAGAAGACTTTTTTCAATTTTTAGATGACATTTCTCAAATGCCCCTTAATTATAACGTAACAATCCTCTTAAGTGCTGGAGATGAAAGCAATTTTTTCACAATTGCAGATTTTCTACATCCACACGGAACCTGGATTTTTACATCAGGTCTTACTGAAACAAATGTAAAATGTGCCGTTATTGTGCAGGAAAAAGACTCAAATATACACGAAATCATTTCTGGAGGAAACGGAGAAGTTTCTCCTTTATGGCTGATAAAAGACTTAAAGGAGGCCTGTACGAAGAATAATGAAAACTTTTTCATTCCCAATTCCGTAGCCTTTTTATACAGACTCCGATTAATCGATAATAACCAAAAAGTTTCAGCATTTTTAACACAATCAATCCCAGCAGCAGGAATAACAGTCAGCTATAAACCTTCAGATTTTAAGATATTAAAGACTTTTTTATTATTGCAATCTGAAAAAATGGAGCAAAACACAAGTCCAACATGGGACAGACATTATTCTTATATACACATTCCTATCTTAAATCTGGAACTTTGGATAAATGAAACCTTTTTTGTATTCTGTTTTATACTATTTTCCTTTTTTATAATATTCTTCATAAGTTTCAGTTCATTTTCCAGAACTCAAAAAAACATTGCCATTCTGAAAGATTTGTTCAGAACCTGGTATATGATTCCTTTTTTAATTATTGCAACCACCTTTGTCCTTCAACAGACGCAACAGTTTTTTTTGTCTATAACAGATAATCCAATACTTTTAATTGGTTATAAAATAATATCAAGTTTTATAATATTCAACATATTATTTATACTGCAAATACGTTTTTCCTTCAATGTGTCGTATAACGTAAGTAAATACGCAATCATAATAATTGCAGCTGCTAATATTTTCCTATTTTGTGGAATTGATTTATCATTTTTATTCTTATTTTTCTTTGAATTCTGTGTCTGCTACATAGCCTGTAAAACAAGTACGATTTTCTCCATATTCATCTCATTCATATTAATGCTTTCTCCATTTGTTCCAAGTTCCTTAAACTTCATATCAGCTTCAAACTATCAAGCCTTGCTACGTTTTGCCTCTCCAGGATGGTCGGGAAACTTTTTAATTGCCTGCATTATATTTCCTTTTGAAATTCAATGGCAAAGACTTCTTATCATATTAAAAAGACGCATGAACCATTTTATACCAGCTGTAATTTGTCTGTTAATTATAGACTGTGTATTCATTTACATGTTCTTTTCAGGCATATTGATTCATTCATTTTTCTCAGAGCGAATACAAAATCCAATAAACAGAAGTCTCAATTTTGAAGTACATGATGAAGAAAATTATATAGATTTATCTGCCACTAATGAAGATTTTCTAGATTTCAACATTCACAGATTAACACTAAAAGCAAAAGAAAACATTACGGTAATACGCTATGACATAAGTATTGAGTCAGATGATATAATACCACTGTATGAATGTAACTATGAATATGTCGTTCTAGGTAAAAATAAGATTTTTGTACAAATACCCGATTATCCTCAATCAGACGTAACACTAATCTATTCAAGTGACAATGATATTGAACAGATGATAACCGTTACAACTTACATAGAAACCCCAGACAAGCAATTCTTAAAAGAATCAGATACGATAATGATGACTTTACAAAAGTAAAGCATACAGCCGAAAAAATAATGCAAAAAGTTTATTTTCATGTTGATTTAGATTCCTTTTTTGCCTCTGTAGAACAATTGGATAATCCAGAATATAGAAACAAACCAGTTGTAGTCGGAGGATTACCAGGCGACAGAAGAGCTGTAGTTTCAACAGCGTCTTATGAAGCAAGAAAATACGGCATTCATTCTGCAATGCCATTATCAAAAGCTGTACAGTTGTGCCCACATGCCATTTTTCTTAGGGGACGACATAAAAGATACCATGAACTGTCATCTATAATTATGGATATTCTGTCCAACTACTCTCCAGATGTAATACAAATGTCTATTGATGAAGCATTTTTAGACATGACCGGTACAGAACGTCTATTCGGAACTCCTGAACAAGCAGCCATGCAAATAAAAAAAGATGTAAAAGAAAAAACAGGTCTAACAATAAGCATTGGCATTGCAGGAACAATGTATGTTGCTAAAATTGCGTCTGGATACAGAAAACCAGATGGCATGACATATATAAAAAACGGAGAAGAAGAAAACTTCATGCTTTCACTTCCATTGGAAAAAGTCTGGGGCATAGGTTCTAAAACCTTACAGCGTTTATTAAACTCAGGAATAAAAACCCCATCTGACATTTACAGCAAGTCAATAAGCTATTTAACAACATTATTTGGAGATAATACAGGATTATTTTTATATAATGCCGTAAGAGGCAATAAAAGCATGACCTTCGGAGAAGAAGCAAAAAATCATTCTATAAGTGCAGAAAGAACATTTGATTACGACTTAACGGATATATATATAATAGAAACTGCAATATTTGAAATAATACAGCTGGTATCATACAGAATGTATAAGGAAAATGTTTACACAAATACAATTTCAATAAAGATAAGATACGAAGATTTTTCAACAGTTTCAATACAGGAAACAACAAATTTTCCAATAAAAAATGCTGATCAAATGTTTGAAATATGCAAAAAACTGTTCCACAAAAAATATAAACCTGGTACAGGCATAAGGCTTTTAGGAATTGCGTGTGAAAAAGTTAAAGAGAATGGCAGTTCCATGCAGGAAAGCCTTTTTTCTTTTGAAGAAGAAAAAAAGACCAAAATGGAAGCTGCCGTGTACAAATTAAAAGACAAGCACCCTGAAATCAACATTCAAAGAGCTCGTCTTTTGGAAAAGTCTAAGGACCAATAGTTTACAAATATTTCTACTGGAGTGGAGAGAAATATCCAGTTTCATCTCTTCCAGAACGATTCAAAAGATATGCCTGAATTTCTACTGGCAGATATTTTATTCCATACTCCGTAGCTAAAGATGAAGTATATGTCAGCTGATACAAACCTGACGGTATAGAAAGAATATCGTCGATTACAGAAGAAAGTCCTTCTGGTCTGTAAACGTAATATGAATAGCCAGTCGTATTATTTTCAATATACGAAATTTCACCAGCAGGAGCTTTATTCTGCAGTAAAACAGTATTATACGAAACAGCATTGTTATTCATGAATGTCGTTAAATCAGACAAACTATACTTTGTAAATGCGTCCTGACCTACACTTCCAGCAGTAATATAAATTACTGCACGTTTCTTTTCACCATTTATAAGGCTGTTTGCAGCAAGTCTTAATCCTAAATCTACAGGTGCATTGTCTGTGTATTCAGACTTTAATGCCCTTACTGAAAAATCAGACAAATCCAAAGAATTACCCTTAAATTCTACAACAGGAGCATTACCCAAGCCAATTATCTGAACTCTACCTTTGTTCTGCATAGAAGCAGAAATTTCCCTTACAGTTGCATTTACCTGATCTTCAAAATCCTTCATTTCATACGATCTGTCAATCAAGAAGGTAACATCAAGAGTTTCATTATTATTTGCAGCTCCAACCAACTCCATATTAGAAACAGGTCTTTTATCTTCTGTTATAAGGAAGTTAGTCTTTGTCAAACCGACAATAGGCTGTCTTTTTCTGTTTTCAACTTTTACTTCAAGTGTTACAGTTGGGAACTTATCAGCATTTACACGCTCAATCTGAACAAAGAAACCGCCTACAAGTTCTGTCATCTTTGACATAATGTAAATTTCATTTGCCTTAAAATCTGTAACAATTATGTTTCCATTATAATCAGGTACGGCACTTGTAATGCTGCTACCTGCACTACCTGTAGTTGCATTTTCATAAACAGCACCTGTTACAGTGTCTATTGTAAGAACCTTATTTAAATCCGCAACAATAAGAAAATCGCCCCATTTCTTAATGCTTTCTGGTCTTTTAAGCTTCTTTTCTTCAACAAGAATTCCTATATAGTTGCCAGCACGGTCAAATTCATAAACTGCACCTTTTACACTATCTGCAACAAAAATTCTGTCATTAACACATGCGATTCCTGTAGGAGACTTAAAACCTTCAAAAGAATCAGCCTTTGCACCAAACGAAAGAAGTCCATTTCCATCAGGATCAAATACAACTACACGTGCATTTCCAAAATCTGTAGCATAAATATTTCCGTAGCTATCTTCTGTAATGTACTGAGGTCCAATCAATTCCCCTTCACCGCGACCTTTCTTGCCAAAGTATTTTATAAACTTGCCATTCTGGTCAAATAATGAAAGACGGTCTCCTGCACTTTCGCTAACCAAGAGATTTCCATTTTTAAGACGGATAATATCCATAGGACGATCAAGACCGTTTAAAGGGCCTCGAATGCGATCCTGAACAACCCCATTCACATTGAAACGTACAATTTCATTTGTTGAATAAGCTGCAACCCAAATAGAGCCATCTTTATTTGGAAGAACAGAAACAGGCTGGCTGTAAATAAGAGCATTTCCATTTACATTTGGAAAAGCTCCAGCTTCTGTATAACGCTGTGAAAAACTATAATCGCCTTCTGTAATACGTCTGTCACCAACAATTTCTATCTTGTTCTGAAGCAAGAGACCTCCCCATCCCTGCTCCCTTGCAAAATTCCACTGCTGTAAAGCCGAGCCTTCAATACCAGACATATAATAAGCCTTACCAAGCCATTCCAAAATGCGATTTTCACCAGGAAGATATGATAAAGCTTTTTCAAATTCCAATATACTTTCGTTATAGTTTCCCTGATAGAAACTCTGTACGCCTCTGCGGAATTCTTCTTCTGCAAAACCAGAATTTGCAGAACGCATAGTATCTTCTTCTGTACGCACAGTATCTTGAAGATTTATTTGAGCAAAACCACCTAACGAAATTGAGAATGCAATAACAAATCCTAATAACTTTTTCATTGTTCTTCCTCCTGCAAAACTAATTTCAGATGTTCGTCAATCAGCTTATTAGAAGGATTTTTCTGTTTAGCCAGCTGAAGATATTTTTTTGATTCCCCATACAGTCCCATTTTATAATATACCCATCCAAGGCTATCCAGGCATGCAGGACTGTCAGGAGCTATTGCAATAGCCTTCTGACAGTAACTTAATGCCCGAGCCAAATCCCTTTCTTCGTTAGCAAGAACATATCCCAAGCCATTTAATGCTGTAGGATTTTCGCCATCTTCCGCAAGAGATTTATTATAATATTCTATGCATTTTTCTACATTATCTTCTTCCCATGCAATGAATGCAAGAGATGCATACACAGAAGCTTTTTTATATCCTAAGTCAAGAAGTTGTTTTAATTCAAAATCGGCAAGCTTTCTTCTACCTGTTGTACAATAAATTACAGCAAGAAGATATCTGCACTGCAACACCCGCTGCAAATCAAGATCCGATGCCATTTCTCCTTCTGCAGTTACAACCTGTTCCAAATACAAAAGAGCATCATCATAACGCTCTAACTTAGAATAGCAAAGTCCTACATAGTATGCAACTTCAACAGGATTTACATCATCAGTTGATATAGAGAGAAAACTAGTCAAAGCATCTGCATAATTTTTTTCATTAAATAAAGCGATGCCCTCACTCAAGCTATTAGATTCATCCATGCCGAAACCCCAGTTTTACAAAACAAATTGACTAGTACTTTTAGCACATAGGCTCTTATCAGCGACAGGCTCCGCAAAAACAGAAGATATTGCAATATATCCATTGCGTACAAGAAGACAATCATTATAATCATCTCCCGCAAAAGGTACTTCCATTCCACCTGTACAGGTACTATATAGATTTTCGTCATTTTTTCTAATGATATTTACTTTATCATTATATAATCTTTTAGAAAGACTAGCGAATTTTACACCAGCATAAGAAAAATTTGACGGGGCATTAATATTTAGAAAGTTTTTGTCAGTACAATATTCCATTAAGGAATTTAAATTTTTCGCAACAAACTCGGCAAGAGCCTTATAATTAAAAAACTCACCTTCATCAGAAACTTTAGGCTCAACACTTAATGCAATTGCAGGAATTCCATAAATAACAGCCTGCTTGGCTGCTGCACAAGTTCCAGAATACAGAATATCTGTTCCTAAATTGCCATATTTATTAATGCCAGAAAGTACGACATCAGGTTTAGACGGAAATAAATCAGTTTTTAACGCAC
>CAMVEQ010000061.1:0-18672 GCA_947166545.1 uncultured Treponema sp.
CCTCAGATTTTGCAATGCGGTCAATTATACTTTTCTTTTTCGGATTATCTGCTTCTTGTAAAAATTTACCCCATTTTATTGCACTTGGCAAGGCTTCTATAGTAATTGCTCGAGAAGTGTCATTTTTGTCATGATTTTTGGAAAAAAAGTGAAAAAAATTATTTCTAGTAAGTAACGGTGTACCATTCTAGTAAGTAATGGTGTACCATTCTAGTAAGTAATGGTGTTCCATTCTAGTAAGTAACGGTGTACCGTTCTAGTAAGCAACGGTGTACCGTTCTAGTAGCATCGGTGTACCGTTCTAGTAGCATCGGTGTAGCGTTCTAGTAAGTAACGGTGTTCAGTTCTAGTAGCAACGGTGTACCGTTCTAGTAAGCAACGGTGTTCCGTTCTAGTAAGTAACGGTGTACCGTTCTAGTAAGTAACGGAAAAACATTCTAGTTGCAAAAATTTGAGTCGTTGCTTTTAATCATCAATCTTGCTAAAATAACCTTTATGGAACAGTTAAAATGGATAATTCTTGCTATTGCAATAGTAATGTATGCACTTGTCATTATCTTTCAGAACCGAAAAGTGTATTTTACAACAGCAGCAGCCGTACTTGTTGTAATTCTGGCAACAGTTTTTAACGGTGCTTTGTTTTCAGTACCCGAAAACGGGACAGGAAATTTTCTTTTTCCGTTGAAACATGCCCTGCTTGAAATTGTCAACTGGAATGTTTTGATGATTTATCTTGGCAGCATGATAATTGCAGCCTTGTTTATATATTCACAAGTACCAGCTCGCATTGCAGATTCTATCATTGCAAATTGTAAGAATACTGGCATTGCAATGGTTGCAATTCTTGCAATGACTGGTATTATCTCTATCTTTGTTGAAAATGTTGCAACCGTGCTTGTTATGGCACCTATAGCCCTCGCTTTATGTAAAAAAATAAAGCTGAATCCTACCTATTTTATGATAGGTCTTGCCGTAATGAGTAATCTGGAAGGAACTGCAACACTTGTCGGAGACCCTCCTTCTATGATTTTTGCAAGTTTTGCAGGCTATAATTTTAACGACTTCTTTATTCATCAAGGAAGGCTTTCTATATTCTTTATTATCCAGACAGGCATGCTTGCAGGTTGTGTCTTTTTCTATGCCTTTTTTGCACGTGCTGGAAAGAATAAAATTGAAATGACCCCTACAACTGTTGTTTCCTGGCTTCCTTTTGGTCTTTTGATTACTATGATATTAGGACTTGCAGCGGTTTCTTTCATTCACATAGATTTTCCCTATTTGAGCGGTCTTTTCGTATTCGCACTTGGGGCTCTTGGTGTTCTGTGGTATGTGTTCTCGCAGAAAAAGACTTGGAATGAAGCCTGGTCTTTGGTAAAAGAACTTGACTGGGAAACAATCTTCTTTTTAATCGGTATTTTTATTGTTATTGGTGGAATTCAGGAAATAGGACTGCTTGAAGATTTTGCACAGTTCCTTGCTGGCGTTACAGGCGGTTCCCGCATATTAGGCTTTATTATTATTCTTGCCGTTTCAATTATAATCAGTGGTTTTGTAGATAATGTACCATATATAATTGCAATGCTTCCTGTTGCCGCTTCTATGGCAGATGCTATTAATTTGAAGCGTGAGCTTTTTATGTTTGCTTTGCTTGTAGGAAGTTGTCTTGGTGGCAACCTTACACCATTTGGTGCCAGTGCCAATATTGTTGCAATGGGAATTGTAAAAAAAGAAGGATATCCGATGAATTTTGGAAGGTGGGTAAAGGTTGGAGTTCCGTTTACGGTAATAACAACATCCGCAGCAGCTATTTTACTGTGGCTACTGTGGACGTAATGTTATGCTGTAATATTGAACAACATTCCTGCTTCTGGAATTAGACCAGCAAAGCCGTAAGTTTCAGGAATAGATGCCTGTGCAATTGCATTGTGTATCTGATCCTGATAGCTTTTAATCAAAGCGTCTTTCTGGTTATCTGTCAGAGCGAGGACATCATTTCGTGAAATAGTCTTTTTATCCATATTCACGAGCTGATCAATTAATGTGTTCAGAATGTGTACTTTATCAAGAGAGACTGTTTTCTGTCCGTTTTTAGCGGCAGTTCCATGTACATGACTAAGCTGTGCGTAAATAACAGCATTAGGCTTTACTGGAACATACAGTCTTCCGCTTGTTGACGATGCCAGCGTGTTATATGATGCTGCGTTTAAGGATATTGAATTTCTGTACATATTACCACCTCTCTAGCTTTATTATCGGAGGGTGGTAAATCTTGTTTAGTGAATTCTTTATTTTATATACAATTCTGCAATAAATTAGAATGCCTGTTTGGTCCAGGTATCTATTCTTTGTTCCAAAGTTTTAACTTCATGAGCATCGCGTGTATCAATGCTTTCAATCAAATAAGGAATGATAATCCTGCTTTTTATAGAGTCCCATTTTGCAGGCAATGAATTTGGCACAGAAAGATAGTTTTCCATTGGAAGATTTTCAAGTAATTCTCTGTAATATATAGGGAAAATGGTATCGTTTACTTCTTTTATTGATGAAAATCCTCCTACTATGCCAAACTGAGGTGTAGTAAGGTTCATTTTTTTCATTCTTTCTATAAGCTGCTTCTGTGTATTTTTTGAAAACAGCCATTGCATGAATATTTTTGCTTTTTGCGGATGTCGGGCTTTTTTATACAAGCCTAATGAAACAATATTGTCTTCTACCATGATGTGCTCACCGTCGGAAAGCCATCTGAACGATTTTGCAGAACTTTCATTTTGGTTCTGCGTAAAGAATTCATTACTTGGCATGTAAGCAAAAAGACATTTATCTGTTGAAAGCTGATTGAATTTGTGCATGTACAGATATTTGAACTGAAAGTTCTGCTCTGTTGCTGTGCTTTCATTTTCTGATGTTGTCCAGTTTTTACAGTATTGAATGACTTGCTGAAGGGCATTTTCATCATAAGAAAATACTTTTTCATCTTCTTTGTAGGATGCGCCTTTTAGTTTTGTAATGTTGTATAAGAAATTTTCATCCCAGGAAGGAGCATAGCCCATTGTAAGGTATGTTGTTCCTGCTTCATTTTTTGAATTGAATTTTTCTGAGGCACTTTTTATATCTTCCAGCATTATGATATGGTCGTCGGTAATGTACGAAGCATTGTTTTTGCTGAAAACCATTGTTGGTAGGTTAAAGCTTACTGGCAAAAGATACTGTGTTCCCTTTACTTTTCCGTATTCAAGCAGTTTTGAATAAAAAGCATCTCTTGTCAGTTTGCTTTCCCCGAATATAAATTCAAGCGGAGAAAAATATTTGCGTACATTTTCTGTTTTTAATGCAGACGCAATGACTAAATCTGGAATCTGCTCATCCTTTGCGGGAGGTAGGGCTCTGATTGCTTCTTTTTTGTAGATTATGACTGCCTGTGTGTCGTGGGTGGCATTGAACAGTTCAACATAAGAAGCAAGCTCTTCGTTGTCTGTCCATATTACAATCGGATTGTTTCTTTCGCTTGTAGGAGAGCAGGAAAAAAATGAAAAAGCAGCAGCAATCGTAATAACCATTGCTGCTGCTTTTTTTACTATGTTATTGAGATTATTGAGCAAGTTTGTCTGCTGTGTCGTAAATAGCCTTGTATACAATATCAATTTTATCCTCGTCAAGAGAGCTGAATGCCACTCTTAATGTATGGGCATCGATAGATATTGTACCAATTCCCTGCTCTTTAAGCAACTTCTGTCTTAAAATTTCAGCATCTACTGATTTTGTGTGGAAAGACATGAAGTAACCTGAGTTGAATGGGAGAGGTTCTACTTCTTTGCTTGTATGTGATGAAACAAATGCCTTTACTGCCTTATATCGACGCTCAAGGATGTCTCTGAATTCTTTCTTCTGCTTTTCTGTTTCTGGGTCAAGATATGCCTTTAACAGCAAAGTCTGAGGAGGTGTAGATGAGCAAGATACAGATGAACGGATTGCTCCCATAAGTTTTTTTACAAGGGCATCGTACTGTTCTTCTGTAAGACCTTTGCATCCGAATGTAATGAAGCCACAGCGGAATCCCCATACAAAGTCTTCTTTTGTAGGACCGTCTATTTTTGCTGCAAGAACATTCGGGCTTAAATCTGCAAGATATGCAAACAATGACTGCTTTTCAACTTCCTTTTCGTAAGCAAGTCCAAAGTAAGCGTCATCGCACCATACCATTACTTTTGTTCCGTTGTCGGCAAGTCTTTTTACGATTGCAACAATCTGTTCTGCTTCTTCATGTGTAGGGCTGTAGCCCGATGGGTTCTGTGGAAAGTTGAGGAGAACTCGTACTGAACCAGATTTTGCCTGTTCTTCCATGGCTTTTTCCAAGCCCTTGATGTTGAACTTGCCGTCTGCAAACATTGGAAACTGTGCAAATTCTGCATCGCGGCGGGCACTTGCAATCAGAACGTAATTGTCCCAGGATGGATCTGCTGCAAGCAATGGTTTTGTACTGTCAAGAAACAGGTCTGCAAGATATGAAATTCCAGCTGTCAGTCCTGGTACTACAACAGGAAGAGATATATTCTTGTCCTTAAGCAGAGGATTTTTCTTTATAATGTTTTCTTTCCAGATTGCACGTAAATCTGCATTTCCTGCAGTTGGTGCATAAGCAACCAGTTCTCTTGATGTAAGTTCTGGTGCATTTTTATGTACTGATGGCAATATTGCTGGTTTTCCATCAATAACAGTCATGCCGATGGTTCCGTTTGCAGTCTTTCCATACTGTTTTGCTTCACCGCTTTGTGCTATTATGCCTTTAGGAAAATAAAGGCGAGTACCTAAATCTGAGAGAAGAGTTCCTGGAGTTGTTCCTTCAAGAACGGAGTTTAATTCCTGTGCTAATGGCGTAATCATAATGGCTATAGTATCTAAAAATTAAACTTGATTGTCAATATTTTTTAGCCTTGAATTTGCATATTTATACATAATTTTCTAAAGTATATGCACAAAAATACAATTTAGTGCAGGCGTGTATTTGCCGATAGATACTGCATGGAATCAACTATTTTAAAAACTGATCTTGATGAATGTTCAAAATACATTCAGGCCTGTAAAGCAGAAGTTGCTAAAAGGGTTATTGGACAGACAGATGTTATTAATGGAATTTTAACGGCTTTTATTGCTGGGGGCCATGTGTTGCTTGAAGGTGTTCCAGGGCTTGCAAAGACTCTTGCTGTACGCACGTTTGCTGAGCTTTCGGGTCTTGAATTCCGCAGGATTCAGTTTACACCAGACTTACTTCCAGCAGATGTTACGGGAACTCTTATTTATGAGCATAATACTGGCAAGTTTCTTATTCATAAAGGACCTGTATTTTCAAATGTTCTTCTTGCAGATGAAATTAACCGTGCTCCTGCAAAAGTTCAGTCAGCATTGCTTGAAGCTATGGCAGAACATCAGGTGACTATTGGTGAAGCCAGCTATAAACTTGCAGAGCCTTTCTTTGTTCTTGCTACTCAAAACCCTATTGAACAGGAGGGTACTTACAATCTTCCAGAAGCAGAACTTGACCGTTTCCTTATGAAGATTATAGTTCCATATCCTACTCCAGAAGAGGAAGTTCAGATTGTCCGCACGGACGGTGCTGCTTTGGACATTCCTGTAAGAAAGATTTTTTCTGCTGCTGTTCTTCAAAAGTGCAGGGAAATCATTAAGGCTATTACAATTGATGATAAACTTGTTAATTATATTGTTTCTATTGTAAATGCAACAAGACCTGCTTCTGATGCTTATGCTGGAAGAAACGATATTTCTCATTATATTTCGTTTGGTGCTTCTCCACGTGCTGGCATTGCACTTCAAAGATGTGCAAAGGTTGCTGCTCTGTTTGCAGGCAGAAGCTTTGTTTTGCCAGAAGATATTCAGTCTGTATGTAAGCCTGTTTTGCGTCATCGTGTTGTTCTGAATTATGAGGCTTCTGCCGATTCCGTTACTGCTGATGATTTAATTGCAAAGATAATCCAGTTAATGCCGGTTCCGTAATTATCAGGAGCAAGTGAGTTATGGATAAAAGGACTGCGCTTTCTAAAAAAGCCCGCCTGTTACATTTAAGTGCATTGTCTCTTGCAGAAGGTATGAAGACTGGTTCATTTCATTCTTTATACAAAGGGCAGGGAATTGAATTCCGTGGTGTCCGTGAGTATTTAAAGGGGGATGATGTTAGGGCAATAGACTGGAACGTTACTGCAAGAATGGGACATCCCTATGTAAAAGTTTTTGAAGAAGACAGGGAACTTGATGTTTTTATTATTGTTGATACTTCTCGTTCCATGCTTTCAGGTTCGGGCTCTGTCAGTCGTCTTGAAAAAGCAATGGAGTGTGCTTCTTTATTGACGCTTGCTTCATATCACAATGCAAGTCCTGTTGGGGCTGTTTTATTTGATGGAAAAATTCATTTTTCCTGTGCTCCTAAATCTGGTCACGAGCAGGTTATGCTTTTGCTTTCTCAATTTGAAAAAAAATATACTTCCAGAGTTAGTGGAAGTGCATTGGATAATGCTCTGCTGGGAGCTGGTCGTCTTTTGAAAAAGCGTACTCTTGTAATGGTTTTTTCTGATTTTAGAACTACAGACTGGCTAGATTCTTTTTCAAGACTGTGTCATAAGCATGATGTTGTTGCTGTTCGTATTGGTGACCGTTCCGATGAAAAACTTCCTTCTGTTGGTGCTGTCCCTTTTAAAGATATGGAAAGCGATTACACTTGTGTTTTGCCTACCTCCTCTTCTGCATTGCGTAAAGAGTGGGCAAAAGCCAATCAGCTGCGTATTGAATCGTGGAAATATGAATGTGTTCGGCACGGGGGCATTCCTCTGCTTGTAAATACAGATAATGATTCACTGCATGAGCTTTCAGGCTTCTTTTCTAAGAGAGAACGTATATGATTAAACATAAAGTTCTGATCGTTTTCTTTATAATATTTACACTATGCACGGTTTTTAGCTTTGCAGATGAACAGATTGTAACTCCTAAAGATATTTATGTAGGAGATACTGCAGAATTAAGATATGTGTTTCAGTCTCAGACAAATTTATTTTTAATGGCAGATCCTTCCAGAGTAAATGGTGATATGATAACTTTGGATGAGTCATTACCAGTATTCAAAGACATGGAATCAATCTGTCTTGTAAAGAAAGCTGTTTTACAGCGGGTCGGCATTACTTATACTGTTATATTGACATTTGTACCTTGGGTTACAGGCGAAATAACCTTTGCAGAGTTCAATTTAAATGAGCTGTGCGGAAACAATAGCGATGCAGCTCCTTTTTTGATTCAACTGTCTCCAGTACAAGTTGGATCTATATTAAAAAGAGCAGAGTCTTCGGGAGAAGGTTCTCCTGTTTCTCCGCTTCTTTTGCCTGGTACTAATTATGTTGTGTGGGGATTGATTTCTGCTCTGCTTATTATTCTTGTTTGTGTTGGAATTGTAATTGCACGCTTTTCTGTGATTTCAAGAAAGCTCGTAGAGTTAAAAGAAAATCTTGGCTTCAGCAGAAATGCCAGGTTGACAAAGCGTAAACTTAATTCCCTCAAAAAGAAGCAGTATTCGGATATAGAATTTGCCTGTGCATGGCAGCAGATAATGAGGACTTATCTGGAATATCGTTTCAGAGCATCATTTTCTTCTGTTACGGCAAGTTCTTTTGTGTCGGTCATTACAAACATGACTGGTGATATGTTGAATATGGAACAGGAAAATGCAGTGTATTCTTTGCAGGGTTTATTTAGAAGAACCGACTATATACGTTATGCTAGAGGTTCTATTGATTCTGAACAGCTTCCTGCTGAAGAACATGAGGCTGTATTCCTGCAGGGGGAGCGTGAGAATATTATAGAACTTTCTGTTTCAAACATTGAAGGTCTTGAGTTTAGGGAAAAGGAGATGAAAAAGTATGGTTGAGTTTGAAAACCCTGCGGCATTCTTTTTACTGCTGCTTGTTCCCATATTTTATTTTCTCAAATATATAAAAATTTTTACTGGCATTACATTTCCTATCACACTGGGAGACTGGAACGGTGAATATTTTTCTTTCCGCCGTAATTCCAGAAGAATATTCAGTTTGTTCGCAAGTTTTTTGGGAGTTGTTGCTTTTGTATGTCTTGTAACAGCGTATGCAAATCCTGTTGCTCATAACCAGAAAAAGATATATACGTCTCGTGGCAGTGATATTATGTTTGTGGTGGATACAAGCCCTTCTATGTCCGCTAAAGATATTGCAGGAATGTCTCGCCTTGAAGCTGCAAAGAAAGCCATTCGTGTTCTTGCAGATGAAAACAATGGAGACTGTCTTGGCATTGTGGAAATGGCACGGGATGCGGCGGTTGTTGTTCCTCCGACAATGGACAGAAATATTTTCTTTTCAAGATTAGATTCGCTTATTGCTGGTGAAATGGGCGATGGTACTGCAATTGGCTTGGGATTAAGCTGTGCGGCTTTTCATCTGGAAAAATCGACTGCGCCTCGTAAAGCTGTTGTATTGATTTCCGATGGAGAAAATAATGCAGGAAGCATTAATCCGCATACTGCAGCACACTTTTTGGAAAGTAAAAATATTTCACTTTATGTTTTAGGTATTGGTACTAAAGGTTATGTACCTCTTGAATATGTTGATCCACAGACTGGTCATGTCTATTCTGGTTATATGGAATCGGAATATGACAGTCAGGCATTGTCACTTATTGCAGCTGCTGCAAACGGAGCTTTCTTTAATATAGAAACCTTGAATGCTTTGTCTAACGCTTTTACTTCTGTGTCAAAAAATGAATCTGTAGTGCAAAGCTATATTGTAAAAAATTATGACACTGAATATTATACAGTGCTGCTGTTGGTTGCTGCCTGTCTTTTGGTTACGGGATGGTTCATCCGCAGAATTATTCTTCAGGAGGTTTTGTAATGAATATTGCAGCAATTTCTATTGAACGTCCTTCTGCCTTTTATGCATTAATACCTCTAGCACTGGCAATTGTTTTTTTTATTGTAAGATATAGAAATCTTGCGGCTAATATAAGTTCTGATGACCGTGCAAGAATAAAATATCCTCTGTTTTTTAGGACATTCTTTTTTTCTGTTGCTCTTTTTTTGTTTATTTGTGCATACGCTGGAATCTCTTGGGGCGGTACTGTTGTTCCTGTGCAAAAAAATGGAAGGGCAGTGTGCTTTGTTTTTGACATTTCATACAGCATGACTGCCAGAGATACCAAAAGAGGATTGTCTCGCCTGGAAACTGCCGCCAGATATGCAGAGTCACTAATGGATTCTCTTGGTAATTCCAGTGTTTCTGTTGTTCTTGCTAAAGGTAACGGTACTGTTGCCATTCCTCTTACAGAAGATCGTGAAATGGTAAGGGGACTGCTTTCAAATCTTTCTCCTGAATTGATGACGGCTGGCGGCTCTAGTCTGGGAAAGGGAATTCTTGCGGCAATAGATTCGTTTCCTGTGCAGTCATCGCAGGCTCCATATATATGGCTTTTTACAGATGGGGAAGAAACTGATTCGGCATTGCTTTCTGCCCTTCATGATGCGGCAAAATATGGAATTCCTGTTGCAATAATTGGTTTCGGTTCTGAAAAGGAAAGTGAAATTTTGGCAGGGGACGGAAAAACTCCTGTAAAAACAGCTTTGCGCTCAGATGCAATTAAAGCGGTAATTAATTCAGTGCAGACAAAAAATGTAAAGGTTAAGCATAATGCATTTTCTTTTGTTAAGGCTGAAGAAAAAGGTTCTGCTTACAATCTTTTGCAGAATACTACAGATGATGTTATCATTACTTATGAAACTCAGAATGTAAAACGTTTTTCTTTGTTCCTTAAGCTTGGAATATTTTTTCTTGCATTGGCTGTAATTTCTGTTGAGTATCATTTTACTAAAGTGCATAAGAAAATGTACAGGCTCTTTGGTGCTATGGCTGTAATGACTTTGTTTTCTGGTTGTTCGGGGCAGTTTTCTTGTGGCAAAAAAATCCTGGAAGGCAAGCTTGAATGGAACAGAAAAAATTATCAGCAGGCAACGGTGTGTTTTCTTGATGCATTGAATATGGCAAAGCAGAATAATGATTCATATTTGGAACAGTATGCTCTGTATGGTCTTGCCTCTACATATCTGATGCTTGAAGAAAATGATGCTGCAACAGAAAGACTTGGGCAAATTGTTCCTGATGCAACGGAAGAAATTCGTTTTGCAATCTTGTATGATTTGGGATTGCTTGCACATAAAAAGGGAGACTATGAAACGGCTGCTTCTTATTTTAAGCAGGCGCTTATGATAGACGGTTCTGATATACAGGCAAAAATAAACTTGGAACTTTCATTGGAAAAGATTGCCGTTCATAATAATATAAAAGAGCGGGATATAACTTCTGTCTCTGAAAATTCAGAAGATCAGACATTGGAAAATGCAATGTATTCTATGATGAGGGAAAAAGAAAAAAATACATGGAAAAGTCAACAGCAGGAAAATACAGAAAGCGGCTCATTGGACTATTAATTGCGGCATTTGTTACTGCCAGTGCGTATGCACAGTTGTCTTATGAAGCTGTAAGAAGTTTAAGGTTTCATCAGAAAAATGATTATATATATTCTCTTACAAATGAAGAATTTTATGTAAACATAGAAAATGTTTCGCCAAATGATGTTTCGGTTTATATGAATTCCATTCCAGATAATGTAGAACTTGTTTCTATAAAAAAAGAAACTTATATTCCCCCTTTGGAAAGTACGAATTCTTCTTATGGAACTCATATTGTCATAACCGTACGCTTTTTAAAATCTGGAAATTATAAATTGTTTTCCTGCGATTTAATGATAAAAGGAAAGTTCTATCAAATACCTTTTAATCCTGTTCATGTCTTTGAAAATGTTCAGATGATTAAGCCGTCTCTTTCTGTGTCATTCGGCAAACGTGGTGACAATGCTATTGAAGCTAAAGAACCTGCTGGCATTACAGTTTCTGCAGGTAGTCATGTGCAATATACTGTTTATGTTCAGTTTGCTGCAGAAGTTCAGGGAGTTTCATGGACAATTCCTGAAAACTCTTTGTTTGAACAGGTTTCAGAATACGATGTGCCGAAAATTCCTGCGAACGAACAGAATTATGAAGTGTTTTCAGAGTTCCGTCCTGTAGCAACTTTTGATTGGTGTCCTCTTTCTGTTGGTGTGCAGAAACTCCCTGCTGTGTCTGTTGTTGCAACGGCGTTGAACGGTTCTACAAGTACTCTGGCATTCCCGTCTTGCACGGTTCGTGTAACTCCTGCAGAGCAGTCTTCTTCTGCAAAAACTCATTCTGCTGCATCTGATTTTAAGTATACCTTCGATGTACCAGATTTCAGCTTTGACTCAGAAGAAAAGAAAGCTATGTCTGATAATTTAATTGCAGAATATTGTGCATTGCTTTCAAAAGAGCGTAATTCTCTTCCTTTGTTTTCTGATTCCGCAAAGAATAGATTTGAATTTGAAAAGAATTACAATTTGTCTTCGCATGGTAAACTTTATAGTAAGCCTCTTTTTTTTGTTTTTATAGCCCTTGTTTTTGTTTTTATAGTTTTATGCTTTTTGTTTTGCATTCTTAGAGAAAACTTTCTTTTCTTGATTTTTACAGGCTTGCTGTGTTTCTTTATGGGTGCAAGTATATTTTACGGGTTGCGTATAAACCGTAAATATGCCGTTGTTACAGGAGAAAAACTTTTATCAATTCCTGAAACAGACAATTCTACTGGCATGGTCATTCAAAAAGGCTCCCTTGTCATTGTAAAAAAACATTCTTCTGCTGACTGGCTATATGTAGAAGCTCACGATACGTATGGCTGGATAAAAAAAGAGAATGTAATTTTTATTGAATAGTTTTGTTTGTTAAAATATGGACTTCGGTGATATTTTAAACGAATGGGATAATTCCCAGCGAAAAGCAAAACAACCACAACAAAAAGGAATTCAAAAATCTCATAAAAAAGCAAACGCTCCTACAAAAGAAGAAAAAGAAGCAATGAAACAGGGATATTCTTATGAATATCAAATGGAGCTGGATAATAAACGTAAAGCTAATCCTATGGAAGTTTGGCTTAACAGATACGGCACTGTAGATAAAGATAAAATTGCAGATGAAGTGAACGAAAATAGAAAACTTCATGATATAAATTACTTAAAGCAGTTAAAAGCTCAGGCTGTGGTAGATTTGCACGGTCTTACCAGAGCGGAAGCCTGGGATCGCTTGCAAGGTTTTGTTACAGAATGTGCCAGACGTAAGTTGAAGAAAATAATGATAATTCACGGAAAAGGTCAGCACAGTCATGGTTCTGACCCTGTTTTAGGTCCAATGGTAAAGCTGTTTATTGAACAGGATTCTCGGTTGGGTACTTCTGGGCATCCTGACAGGAATAATGGCGGTTCTGGGGCAACTTGGGTATTGCTCAAACAGTCGTAAAATTCCGTTATTTTTCTTGTCATTAACAGTATTTTGTTTTATTGTATTAGTATAAGGTGAATACAGGAAATTATATGGAAGATTTGTATACAGTTTTGGGAGTAAGCAGGAATGCTTCGGCTGATGAAATAAAAAAAGCGTACAGAACTCTTGCCTTTAAGTATCACCCTGATAGAAATGCGGGAGATGCTGTTGCAGAAGAGAAGTTTAAACAGATTAACTCTGCATACGCAATTCTCGGAGATGAAAGCAAAAAGCGAGAGTACGATTTGTATGGTTCTTCATCATCTTCTGGTCAGTACAGCTATAACCAGTCTGGTTCGTATAGAACAAGTTCTTACGGAACAGGCTCTTATGAATATAATCAGGATCCATTCTGGGAATTCTTTAATTCCGCTTCCCGCTCTAGCTCTAATAATGATAATGAAGATAACACCTATCATTCATGGAATAATTATAATTCTACACAGGGATATTCTCGTTCTTTCTGGCTCAGAAAATGTTTAAGAGGTATTCTTCATGCCATTTTGGGATTGGGAGTAAGCAGATTTCTGTTCTGGTTATTCCCTGTAAATATCATTGCCCTGATAATCGGTATAAATGGAATAATAGATGCTATTAGATCTGTAAAATATATATTTATCAGCGAAGAAAAATAATTAGCGTTCGCGGAAAATAATTCTTCCACGATTCAAGTCATAAGGAGAGAGTTCAACCTTTACACTGTCACCTGGAACAATGCGGATGTAATGTTTTCTCATTTTTCCGCTCAAATGTGCAAGAATGATATGTTTGTTTTCTAATTCTACACGAAACACCGTATTAGGAAGTGCTTCCTTTACGATTCCAACTACTTCAATAGCTTCATCTTTAGCTGCCACAAATTCCTCCAGAATTCATTTGCATTTTTAGAATTTTTTGATATATTAGTATGTACAAAATAAAAATAATTGTCAACAAGAAGTAATTATGAATGCGGATTTTTGTGAAGAACAAAAACAGAAATTACTAATCCAAAGAAAAGAAATTCTTGAGTCCCTTGCTGGTCGCAGCGAACAACTTTCAAATATGGTTGATACTCTTGAAACTGGTGATGATGCTGATATCGCATCTGATACAATAGACAGAACACTTTTGAATTCTCTGGGGGAGGCATCTTCTTACCGTCTCCAGCTGATCGATAGTGCTTTGGATAGAATTAAGCAGGGAAAGTATGGAATTTGTCTTATCTGTGGAAAAGAAATTCCAGAAGCCAGATTGGAAGCTATTCCTTATGCAGGTCTCTGCATAAACTGTCAGGCTAAAGAAGAAAAGAAGAACCGTTAAAATGGTTTATTCTACATTAAAAAGGCATTGCAAGATGTATGCATGTGCATCGTCTGCAATGCCTTTTTTTATTATATTTCCTGCTTTTTCATGCCCTCTTTTGTGAAATAACTCACTTCTTTATAACCTGCCTTTTTTGCATAATCTACAGCTTCTTCAAACCAGTAATCGAGCGTATCTTTTGAATGAGAATCTGAGTTTATGGTAATAGGCACATTTTTTTTGTTCAGCTGCTCCAAAAAGAACATAGATGGGAATGGCGTTTTCATATAGCCCCGTGCCATGCCGCCAGTATTAATTTCTACACATACCTTAGCATCTGCAATTGCCTGTACAGTCTGCATTACTTCCTGCTTGTACCAGTCCTCCTCTTCGCAGAACAATTGTTCCGTACTGTTCTGTTTTCTGATTAAATCAGGATGGCCTATTATGTCAAAAGAACAGCTCTTTAACATTTGTCGTTCAATTTGAAAATATCTTTGAACCGCTTTCTTTACATCCCCGCCATAATATTTATCAATAGCCTCGCGTACTTTCTGCGAATTACCGTCAGCTTCATAGTATCCTTTATCGCCAGGAACATAGTGCACAGAACCAATAAGGTAGTCTGGCGAAAACTCGCTGTAAGCTTCCTTATCTGGCGCGCAAAATCCTTCTATAAAGTCTGCCTCAAAACCGCACAGAATAGAAATCTTGTCTTTATATTTCTGAGTGAGCTCTTTTATAGTTGCAACGTACGCTGCATGATTTTTTACAGGAATGTGCCAGCTTGAAGCAAAGGGATACATTGAATGAGAGCTGAATCCTAAAATGTCAAAGCCTTTTTCAATGGCAGACAGAACCATTTCTTCCGCTGTGTTTTTACCGTCGCAGAAGGTGCAATGAGTGTGATAATTTGTTTTGAAATTCATAGTGCCGATTTCCATGATTTTACAAGTTGTTTAAGTGTCAGAAAGTCAACTGCAAAGTTTACCCTTATAGATTCAAACGTTGTAAGGTCGTTTTCAGTTGCCGCTTCTTCCATTTTTTTACTATATGCCGCAAGTTTATGAACACTTACTGCAGAACTGCTTCCTTTTAGCGTGTGTGCATAATACTTAAGGTTTTCAATGTTTTTATCTTTATTTTCAAGTTCCCGTTTAATAAGTCCAAGGAACTTCTGCGTCTGGGCAATGTAGTCGTCCATAAGCGATTTTGCAAGTTCCTTGTCTTGATTTGTTGTGTCTGTAAAGTCTGCCAAATCCCAAATCTCTGCAGCCTTATTGTTTGTTTCGGTGAGGGAAACAATCTTTTTAGCTTCCGGGAACATAAGAACCGTGTTCCATTTATCCAGCATCTTTTTTACAGATTCCCTTCGGTAAGGCTTTACAAGGATGTCATTAATGCCCATCTTCTTGTACTGCTTAAAATCATCTGGGTCGCTGTTTGCAGTGCAGGCAATGATAATGCCCTTGTAGCTCATATTACGGATTTCTACCGTTGCATCAATACCGTTCTTTACAGGCATAAAGATGTCCATAAAGATTAAGTCTATTTCTGGATGTTTTATAACCTGCTCAATAACCTGAACACCATTTTCTGCAAGATACACAGTTGCACCATAGCGTTCAAGGAACGTCTGCAAAAGTTTTCTGTTGACAGGGTGATCTTCTGCAATAAGAATTTGATTTCCTTTGGCAACTGTCCTGTTAAGTTTTTCCTCTTCTTCTTTCTGCTGTTCCAAAAGCTGCTCTTTAGGAGCTGTATTATTGAATATGCTGAGCAGGGGATCCCGTTTCAAAGGCTTGTAAAGATAGCTGTCAAACATGTTGAGCATCTTTTTCTTTGAATCTTTTCTCATCTGACCTTCGGGAATCATCAGAATGAGCTTTATGTTCTGAAAGTCTTTTTCTTCGCGTATGGCAGAGACTATCTTCCAGTCTTCCTGTTCTGCAATGGGAATGTTTATGAAAACTGTAGTGAAAGGTCTTTTCTGACGGCATGCATCTGCAAGTTTTGAAAGGGCTTCCTCTGCCGATGTTGCACCGCTTATTCTGTTTATGCCCAGCGAACAGAGTTTTTTTCCAAAGCAGGAAAGTGAAAGTCTGTTGTTGTCAATAATAAGTACGCGTGTGTCTTTTGGTGCTGAAAGATTTTCTTTCTTTTCAATGTCAAAGGAAGACTGCACTAAAGGAATGGTAAACCAGAATATTGAACCGCCTTTCGGATTTGAACGCATGCCAATCTGACCGTTCATTACTTCTACAAGGTTTTTACAGATTGCAAGACCAAGTCCTGTTCCTCCGTATTTTCTTGTAGTACTTGCATCTACCTGATAAAAATCCTTGAAAATAAGGCTTTGCTTTTCCTGTACAACGCCAATGCCGCTGTCTATGACTTGAAAATAAAGATTGTTGTTTTCGTGGGCAAGGCGTACAAGGATGTAGCCTTTGGACGTGAACTTTACGGCATTTTTTACCAGGTTCAAAAGAATTTGCTGCATTCGGGTTGGGTCTCCCATGACCGTTGCAGGCATGCTGTAGTCAATGTCGGTAATGACTTCAAGCCCTTTGTTGAAGGCGTCAATACTGATTAAGTCTACGACATGTTCCGTAAGTTCTATGATGTCAAACGGAATGCTTTCAAGTTTGAATTCTTTTGAGCGTATTTTTGTAAAGTCAAGGACATCATTTGCAAGCTGTAGAAGAACATTGGCACTGAATTCTATCTGACGTACGTATTCCGTCTGCTCTTTATCAAGAGTGGTGTCTTCCAAAAGCTCGGTTGTACTTATAATTGTTTGAATAGGAGTACGCACTTCATGGAGCGTACTCGCTAAAAATCTACTTCCTGAATCAATAGCACTATAGTTCATTCTTATTGTGCAAGAGCATTTCAAAAGCCGTGCTTACTACCAGACCTGGCTTTTGTGGCTTAACCAGATAATTTTTTGCACCCATAGTCAAAGACTTTATGACATATTCCTTATTGGTAGCCTGAGAATAAACCAGAATTGATGCATCATAGTCTCTGTGCTGCAGGTTGTGCAGAATGTCAAAACCGTTCATGTCTGGAATGAATATATCTAGGACAATGATGTCATAAAGGTGGTCTGGAATAGAATTAAGAAACGAGACTCCGCTGTTGAATACGAAAGTATCGGCTCCAGATTTTTCAAATGACACCTGAAGGATTTTCTGGATTATAGGGTCATCATCAACGATTGCTACGTTTACAATGCCGCCATTGTCAGTAACCTTCATGATTGTACCGTCATAGTCGGTTGAAAATCTTGGGTCAAGTTCTGCCACGGAAACCGTCTTGTTTGGAATGAGGAGCTTGCTTGTAATGGTTTCTATCTGATCCATTCCTGCAAACTGTCCCATTATTTCATCTATAACAGATGTCAAACAGTCCGAAATGTGTATGCGGGCATATTCTGGACGACCTTTTATCAGCTCGTGTATAAACTCGCTCTTTGTGATTATAGTAACGTTTTTATTGGAAATGTTATAATCTTCAAGAACATTATCAAGCAGGAATACAATATTTGGAGTGTCCATGAAAGACAGTTCCATGTTATATATCATTATTATGACTTTAGGCTGCTTTATGGCACATTCTTTTATGCTGTGGGCAAGCCTGAACCTTAACATTGCCAATTTTGCCCTGTTAAGTCCGCCCGAAACTTCTATAAAGATTGTATCCTCATTTACATGAGTTTCCAGAATACATGGAGTTTCGTCTGCTTCAAAATTTAACCCCATAAGAGTTCCAATAGTTCTGAACAGCTTGTCAAATTTAGCAGGCTTTGCGAAAAATTTTAGTACCCCGTAATAAATAAGCGGTGTTACCTGTTTTCTGTATTCTTCTCGTCCAATTACTATAATAGGGATGTTTTTTGCATTAGGGTCGTTGAGTTTGCGTTTCAAGAACTCTAAGACAGAATTAAAATTAATATCAATATCGATGATAACAAGTTCTGGATCGATGGAGGCCATTTTTGTATAAGCATTCTTTGCACTGTCTCCAAATTCCAGTGTTATCTGCTGGTATGACAGTTGTGTTTTGAGAAAATCAAAAAAATTCAAAGACACATCTATGGCTAAAACATTTTTCATTTATTTAAAGTTTACTTTATTTGGGGTATAATTGCAATGATATTTTTGTTTTGAAGGAGCATTTTATGAAAAATGTTGTAATTTTCATTGCAGACGGGTCTGAAGAAGTTGAAACTTTGACTCCTGTGGATTATTTACGGCGCGCAGGTTTGGATGTAACTCTTGTTTCTGTAGGAACAGATTCACGGACTGTTACCTGTTCCCATAAAGTCTGTGTTACCGCAGATATTACACTGGAAGCATATCTTTCTTCTTGTGGCGGTGTTTTGCCAGATGCTGTTGTTGTTCCTGGCGGAATGCCTGGTACAAAGAATATTGCAGCTAATGCTAGTGCCATTTCTTTTATTAATGCAATGGATGCAGAAAAAAAATTGATTTGTGCAATCTGTGCTGCTCCTGCTTTAGTTCTTTCAAAGACAACTGCATTAAAAGACAGAAAATGGACCTGCTATACTGATATGGAAAGCGATGCTGGCGAGTTTAAAGCTAATTTTGTGGACGAAAAGCCTTTTGTTCATGATGCAAATCTTATTACAGGAAGAGGTGCTGGTGCTGCAGAAGAATTTGCCATGGAAATAGTAAAAACACTTGCTGGAGAGGAAACTTATAGAAGAATTAAGACTTCCACACTCCAGCGTTAGTGCTTCTTTTTAAGAAGTTTTAGCGTTTATCTTCCATTACTTTGATGATTTCCCCAATGTACATTGTGTGGAAATCATCTTTTTTATAGTTTTGGTTTAAGATTTTTTCATCTGTAAAGCTGTATGGAGAAAATTCCTGTGCATAGAGTTTTCTGCAAATAAGTAC
>CAMVEQ010000062.1:0-18511 GCA_947166545.1 uncultured Treponema sp.
AGAAGTATCAGGCGCCACCGGCTGGTGTGATGTCTGTAAGGGCTGGGAAGAATAGTTTCGGACTTGGAGTTTCCGCATTTGATCTTTTGCTAAACGGATTGAGAGGCTGCTCTTTTAAGAGTTCTCTTTTTCCCCTAAAATCATATTCTTAGTATCTTCTACAAGCTTAATAAAAGCTTTTGTTGAATTGTCTTCAGTATGCTCAAAATTAAGTATAAAATCTTCAGTTTGCAGCTTATACCTTTCAAGTTCTGTTTTTTCGAATTCTGTTTTAACCGGAACAATTGTATTTATTTGAGCTTTTTTTCTTAGATCCATTAAACTAAAAGCAACAGATTTTGAATATCTTTTAAGATATCTCTTTGCTTCAGGTGACAAACTTGGATTGTATTTTATTGGCTTATTTTTCTTATATGCTTTTCTAAAACCTTCCCAAATCTTGATCATTTGGTTAGCTTCTGAATTGAACAATCTATAATCCATATCTCCTGGCAGAATAGTTCTAATAAACTCTTCAGCAAGACTTAACTGTGCTAATATAGCCATATTATCCTCCTTTTATTTTTTACTATAGCGTTCCCTGTTTCTTTCAACTTTCTTTCTAAAATCGTCCCGTTCTTTTTTATACAGTGGAAATTCGTCTTCTAAAATCCCGTTTTCAATTTTTTGAGCAAGCTTCCAGAGTTTTTTTATCTGTTGTACGACTGCATCCTTTTCCGGAGTCCGTTTAACTTCGAGAATTTCATCATAATATTCATCAGGCGGAGCACCAAAAATATGATTTCCGGTAATAAGCTTTTTGCCAAACCGTATGCTCTCCTCACTGTATATACGATCGTCATAGGGATCTTTTAATCGGTCTGAAAGGGAATCTATCTCTTCCTGATTTTCCCTATAGAACTCAAGGAGTTTAGGTACTACAGAAAGTTCCTTACCGTAGACTATGTCTTTCCGCTCCCCTTTATATTTTTTCCCTTTATATTTCTCTCTAGGAAGAAGTATTTTTCGGTATAGACCATTGTCATAGACTCGTATTATAGATTCTCCACCTTCTACTAACCCCTTCCTCCGCCGTTCATAGATGACTTCAAAAAAATCTTGCGAAAAATTTTCGATTTTTCCTTGCTCTATGGCAGCCGCTTTTTCTCTTCGCGCTTCATTGACAATCTTTTCATTACATTCCGCACAACAGCGTTTATTTTCACCAAATGCTTCGTGTTCTTCTTCAGCGGTCCAGACACCCCAGGTTGACTTACCATAGTCTGTGTATTCTTTTCCACAGAAGCAGCATTTTCCTGTTTCCGTAATATGACCTCGGCTGTCTACCCATTTAGAAAATTCTTCTCTAGTCATGATATCACCTCTTATATTTCCAATACAAAAAAGCAGGACCTATACCAATTTGCACAGGCTGAAATTCTCCACAGTCTGCGCTTCTCTAAGCCCTGCTAACTTTTACTAATCTTAAGATTCGATATAATCGCGTAAATTTCCCCGACGAGCATTTCTTAATCTTTCCAGTGCTTTTTTTTCTATTTCCTTTATCCGGTCAGGTACCTTTTTTTGCATCTGCTCAAATTCTTCTGGAGTCATATCAAATATTTCTTCCGGCATATTATTCAGCCTCAATATCTGCAAAGGCTCAAGATTGATTTGTTCCATAAGCTTACCTGAAATCCATATTTGAAAGGGGTCGGTATAGACATTTGCATTGCTTCTTATTTCAAATTTTGCAAAATAGCCCATTTGCTTCATATCATCTGTTTTGAGGTCGATGGAATTTTGCCCGATAAAACTTGTTGACTTTTTATTAGAAAGAATCATTTTTCCAGAGTCATGATTCTGCCTGCAACTTACCCTAATAAATGCCTTCTCAAAATTTACAGCAAAAACCGTGGTAAAATATTTCAGGTCATGAAGATAGGCCAAATCATACTGCTTGTCATGACGAATTAGCCCAAGGTTATCAAACCACTTGTCTGTAAATAAAAAGAACCTTTCTCCATTCAGCATGGAAGAATAGACTTTATCCTCGCTGTTGATTTTTCCTGAGCCGCCATTCCTGTCAACAAGGCTTTCAAATTCTTTCGTAATATTCACTTCCCGAATTTCAAAAGAATATTTGCCTATGTTTTCTATTTCCGGAGACCACAGGGTTTCTCTAAGAACTTCAGAAAGGAAATCCTTAAAGAGTTCATTTTTCTTTTGCCTGCCCTCAATCGGATGAACCTTATCCTGTAAAAGGTTTTCCAGATTAGAAAAATCTAAAGAAGTATTTGAATCTGACATAATTTTTACCCCCTATATAATAAATACAAGAAAGGTGTTTTTTTTAAGTAAAATTCTTTAAAAAAATGCAAAATTTTTTACTGTCTGCTTTTTATGATTCCATAAGTTGATACAGCATAAATCAAAAGCAGAATTCCGTTGATAATTACATAGGGAGCAAGCTTTATCTTCGTAAATGTAAATACAAGGTTCGAAATTAAATAGACTACAAAAAAGATTGAAGACAGAGCCTTTATATTAATCCCCCCTGCTCTGCCCTTTGTCGAAACTGCCAGTATTCCGATTAAAGAAAGAGCCATGCAGATTCCGCTCCCAAAAGTTATAAGCCAGACAAAGCCTTCACCTGAATTTGCAGCGTAAAAACCATAACCGATTAATCCCGCAATCAAAACTGCAATTACTGATAAAAATACATTAAACTTCATTTTTTTTCTCCCTTTGATTAATTAATTAAAGCTGTGGTGGAACTGGAGGCACTGGTGGTACCGTGCCCGCAAACAGACCTGCGAGCTCTGGAATACTTCCCGCTGCCTGCCAGTTTGCCATTCCACTTTTCCAGACAAGACTCTCTTTTGTAAACTGACCATTCGCCGCCATTGTTGATAAAACCGAAACAGTATAAGGACCAGTTGCAGTTCCATTAACTGCTACATGATAACTTTCATTTCCAGGAACCGGCGGTACATTATTAGCCTGTGGCGGCACCTGCTGATTCATTCCATTCATCATGCCGCCAACTATTCCAGCCATGTTCTGCCCGATTGCGCTTCCCATTGCCATTCCTGCCATCATTCCTGCCGGGTTCATTCCCCCGCCATTTCCAAGATTGATTCCCATAGCGCCGTTTGCACCCATTTTGCCAAAAGCATTTGCGCCTGCAATTCCAACCTCTGCCTGTTTTTCCATCTGGAGGGCAGAAAGATTTGCAGTTTCATTCTGAAGACGCTGTGCCTGAGCCATGCTTTCCCGCTGTATGCGTAAGGTTTCTTCCATGTTTGTGAGGTTTGCATTGGTCTGGCGCTGAATTGTCTGACTTGTAACGTCCTGAGTAACAGCTTTGAGCTTGTGGTATCCATCAGAAGTTTTATCAATGTCGATTGCATCTATATCCACAGAACTTACAGTTACGCCAAATTCATTATGCAGACGTTTTTTTAGAGATTCTTCAACAGAATCATTAATTTCTCCAATCTTACGTTCCAGCTGAATTACAGGAATTCCTTTTTCTGCCGGAATATTTGCGACAACGCCCTTTACATATTTTGAAACAGCAGATTTTATCTGAGATTTAAAATCTTCCAGGTCAAAATTTATCAGACGATGAAGTTTAATAAACTCCTTGTAATCTGTAATTTTAAAACGAATATCACCGCGAACAGCCACAGGAACTGTAAAATCTAAGAATCTTGGGTCAGCAATGTCAAAATAAGGAACGGCAAATCTTGTTTGAATCAGGCCAGCAAGATTTATAAAGTAAATTTCTGCCTGAAAAGGACTTACTCCGCCAAAAGCCGCACCAACGATACTTGAAAGAACTGGGAAGTTCCCTGTTTTTATTGTCTGATCAAAAGGACCTTCAATAAAATCTTGATTACCCTTTTCTCCGGGGTAAACAAAAACTGCAACTTCACCGTCCTTTACCCGAAGGCTTGAACCATAGCGGATTGCATTTTCTTTTTTTGTTGTATTTACATCTTCTCCAGCCGGCCGCCATTTCCAGATTAAATATTCTTTTTCATCACAGCGGATTACATCCAGCAAGCCGCCTTCGTTATGTTTTTCTTTATTACCAAAAAGTCCCATTTGATAATTCTCCTATTATTTTTCCAAATAAATGTCTAAGTACGTGCTGCCGTACGTGTCGCCTAACTTACCATAATCTCCATTCGAATCTGGCAACTCAATATCCTCAGAAATTGAAACTTTAAGATTTAATATTTTTTCCTTATTAAGAGTTTCAATTAAATTTAGAAAATCTTCTCCATTATAATTAGTTGAGTCCCATGAAGAGTTTTTCATCATAATTGAGATTTTTTTTGTTTTATTTTCTTCGGTAGGAAGCGTTTCTTCAAAATTGAAGAATTCTTCATTTCCTAAATAATAATATAAACAATATCTTGTATTACCAATTCTATATGAACCAGATTTTAGGCCATTATTAGAAATTACTGCTTTACGTTTTTCTTCTAATTCCTTTTTTATAGATTTTTTACACTTTACATCAAAGCTTATAGACATACTTGGTAATGATGTTTCATAAGTTAATTTACCTTTTAATTTTTCTGAAAATGTTTTTTTATAACCGTACAATTCTGGTTCTTTAACTTCAGCATTAAATTTTATTTCAGCATCACTTATAGGAATCAAATAATCAGAAACCCCATCTAAAATTATATTTTCCTGAGGAATTTTTATAGTTCCAATTGAATTAATTTTTTCAACATATTCTGTTGCTTTAATCCTTTCAGTTCTTTCATTAACTTTTGAATTAGCTTTTCTTACTCCAAATACAACAAAAACAATAATTAAAATGATAGCCACTAATGCACTCAAAATAAAAGCAACAGGATGTTTTCGTTTTATATTTTTTAATAAACTGTACTACGAATAAATGGTTTATCTATTTGTTCCTTCTTAGTTTGTTGCCTGTACTATTAATAAATCTGATTAATGTAACATAAATTGAATTTTATTTTTAATTGCTTCAAATTTACTTGTAAAGGCGGATATTTTATCTATATCTGCACCGTTTTCCAGGTCTGTTACCAATATTGATGCTATAGTAGTCAAAAAGTTTCCAAGCTCTTCTCTTTCATTTGGAATTGGAAAAGTTGCAACAAAATTCCAGGCGTCTTGTCCTTTGTATTTTACAAGTCCTTCTTGAAGTTTTTTTAAATTTTCACTGACATTAACATTTCTAAGTTCTTTACCACACTCAGGGCAGAATGCGCTCATACTCTTTAATGGGGCTCCACAGTGTGGACACATTACTATATTTCCAACATATTCCTGTTCTCTTGTTTCCGGCATTTTATTTGTCCTCCTTATTTTGCCTTATTAAATTCCGGGTTATACGCTGCGATTAGACATTGCTCTAAAATTAAGCTTTTTTGTCTATCTGTTATATGTAGGTCTGTTACTGTAACTATTTTTTCATTATTGATTTCTTCATAATCAATAAGTACAGTTTTTACTGTCCCTATTTGTAAAAGGTTATTAAATAACTCAGAATTATGCGAATAACTTTTTATAAATTCTCTTTTCAAACGTCCTCTAAAATTTCCATAAGCAGATTCTGCTGTAGTTTGTCCAACGTAAAGAATTTTGTCATTCTGATAGTGAATATAAACTCCATACTTTTCCTTGTATTTATCTAACTCTAAAGAATTAAAATCCTTTGGATTTTCCACAGCGTTTAAAATCATAAACTGATGGTTAAATATGTAATCCATAGTAGGAATTCTCACATTGATATTTCCCATAATAAAACTCCTCAATTTATTTTCAACATTCTACCGCATGTCCTGAAAATTCCTTTGAGAAAATTTCCTAATAAAAATGGCAAATTTTTAGGAAAATTTCCCAAAGATAAAATTGCGATTTGTTGTATACTGACAGACATGGATAAAAAGCAAGCTGCCGGCTCTGGATTTAAAATAAAGGCCCTCTTTAAAATTGAGTTTATTTTCATTTATATTGCCGTCCTGAACTTTGGATTTTCCATCGGCTGCAAAACTTACACAAATAAAAAGATTGCCAATCTGAATTCCCAGATGCTTAAGATTCAACTGGAAGAAAACAGCGGCATTTTTAATCATCAGAATCTGATTCAAAAACTGGAATATGATTACGAGCCTTTCACCTATTTTGATTCCGAACTTAAGGCAGAACTTTCTCAAATCCTTACCCTTCTGGGCGAAAACAAAAGCACGATTGAACCAATCATCACTTTCCAGAATCACATGCACCAGACAGAAAGCCGCCTTAACTTTGGCTACGATTCCCTTCTCTACTGCTCGCTGATTCTGATTGTCATTGCAGTGTATCTGATTGCAGAAAAATATTTTAAAAACAAAATTGATTTTCAGCGGCTCAAGGTGATGAACGAGGAACAGTCTAAAATCAGCCGCAACCTTCACGACGGAGTTGCCCAGGATCTTGCCGCCTTGAAGCTCTATCTTGAAAAAGAAGACCTTTCAAAATCAAAGTTTTACGCCCAGCAGGCTTTTAACGAAGTGCGTTATATGATTGGAGCAACGCACTTGGATTTGAATCAGAGTTTTGAAGAAATCGTAAGAAAGATGGCGGCGACTCTTGAGGCCAACTATAATATTTCTACAAAGTTTTATGTCGGCTCCACAAAGATTCAAAATCTCAACGAAAATATTCAGGTTGAGCTGATACGAATTTTGCAGGAAGCTCTTTCCAATATTTCACGCCACGCAAATGCCAGCAATGTGGAAATCCGTTTTGTAGACGGCATCGACGATTTTAAATTCATCATAAAAGATGACGGAAAAGGCTTTAGCGAAGAAGAAGTAACAGAGAAAAATACCAGGGGCGGACGCCAGCATTACGGAGTTTCAAACATTAAGGAACGCGTTGAACTTTTGGGCGGTACGGTAGATTTTATTCACGAAGGAGGAACAACAATTGCAATCACAATTAAAGATTCTGTTTGTAGATGATCATGTAGGACTGCGGGACGGAATGAAAGAGATGCTGAAAAGCAAAAATCCGGATTTTAATTTTGTCTGTGCAAGCGATTACGAAACTGCCCTTGAGGCCCTAAAAAATAATCCTGACCTTCAGATTGCAATCCTTGATTTGAATCTTGACGGAAAAAGTGGACTGGAAATAATTCCTGAAATCAAAAAAATCAACTCCTCTATTTCTATCATGATTTATACGATGTTTAATGATGTGATTCATGTTCAAAATGCCCTGCTCAACGGGGTTCAAGGCTACGTTACAAAAGACGCCACAATTGATGAAGTTGCGCTTGCAATCACAACGATTTCAAAAGGCAATTCCTACTACAACAAGGCGGCCACAGAAATAATGCAGTCGCTCCTGACAAAAAAAGGACGTGCCCACGACATTAC
The DNA here is from genome assembly GCA_947166545.1 of uncultured Treponema sp. Taxonomy (GTDB): domain Bacteria; phylum Spirochaetota; class Spirochaetia; order Treponematales; family Treponemataceae; genus Treponema_D. The sequence continues at coordinate 7,395 of CAMVEQ010000062.1, forward strand.
AAATGATTTGAGTTACCTTTTTGACAATTACAAAGACCTCTCTGCCAAAGAGCGGGAAATTTTCATCCTGCTGTCTCAAAATATGGAAATCATCGACATTGCAAGAAAACTCGGTAAGTCAGAGAAAACTGTAATCAATCAGCGGACGGCGGTGTACTCAAAACTGGATATAAAAGACCGTCACGATTTACTGGAAAAAGCAAAGCTTCTGGGACTAATCTATGACAAATAAAAAGTCATTTTCTTCTGTTTCCCAAATAATTTTCATCGTCCTCTTTACTGCCTCTTCAATCGGAATAAATTACCTGGGCTCAGTACTGGCAGGTCTTATTGCATTTCCCCTCTATCTTGATTCCGTGATGACCATTGCAGTAACTGCCTTGTGCGGGCTTGTGCCTGGGCTTATCTGCGCTGTCGCTTCAAACCTGCTTTTATACATTTTTGCAAACACAGGAATCCTTTTTATGACATGCCACATTTCTACAGCTGTAATTGCATATTTTGTTTTCCGTGCAGAAAGAAAAAAACATCCCAAGGAAAAACTGCTTTCCTCTTCCAGCTTTATGTGGGCAGGATTTTTTGCAGCTCTTTCAAACTCAATTCTGGGAGACACAATAAGCGCACTTTTTTATAAAGCAAACACCTCAATTCCTCAGGTTGATAACGCAGTTCAGGGAATTTATGTGGTTATCCGCAATCTGAATGTCGCAGCATACATCGGCGGAACTCTAACAAATCTTGTTGATAAAATCATCAGTGCCGCAATCTGCTATGCAGTTTACCGGCTGATTTTAAGAATCACGAAAAATACTTTTCATTGACCAGGTTGAAGCAATTACCGGCTTTGCTCCCGGCGGAGTCTGCCCTTTCAATGTTCCAAAAGAAATCCCCGTATGGCTCGATGTTTCAATGAAGAGATTTGAATACGTTCATCCAGCAGGCGGAAACTCATTTACTTCGGTAAAACTAACTCCCTCTGAACTGGAAGAAGTATCAGGCGTCACCGGCTGGTGTGATGTCTGTAAAGGCTGGGAAGAATAGAAAAAAAAGCCAGATTTTACATCTCCGCAATTTTTTCTGGACTAAGGCGATGTATCTGGTCATTTTATCGCTCCATGAAAAATTCGATCTGTTCTCCAAGCGGCCCGTAGCAAAATGCCATGCGGATTGGATAAGGCGGATTTGAAGCGATGACTTTATCATTCGGTTCTATAAAAACTTCGTAGCCTGCAGCCTTAACCTTTGCCGTAATTTCATCAACATCATCAGCAAGAAGGGCCATGTGACGAATTGCTCCAAGAGAATGAGTTCCCTCTGCATTTGTAAAAAGCTCAAGCAGACCGTTTCCCGTATCAATCATCAAACCTTCTTGCCATTCCCGAATGATTTTTAGACCAAGAAGCTCAATATAAAACTCTCGGACTTTTGTCAGCTCTTCTGCTGTTCCGCATTTCATTGAAATATGGTGGATTCCTTTAATCATTTTGTCTCCCAATCCATTCATCAAGGAACCGCATTTCGTCTTCTGTGTGAAACCAGTGCTCGCCGCCATTCATTACAGTAAGACTTGCGCCCTTGCTTAGACACGGCAATCTCTTGCTTTGTAAGTAAACGGATTTTCTGGTCAAGCCCGAAAATGACACTTTTTGAACTTATTGTTCATCCCAGAATATCAGTATTCACGCTAAGATTCCTTATAAAAACCTCGGAGAAAATCTTTGGTGAATCCTTGTTCTGATAATAGATGCCAGCCTTGTAGTAATTCTTGTATCCAGATTCCACCTCTGCGGGAAATCTATGACTGGCAAGTTCTTTCCCGTCACGATACAAGCGCATTACCTTATTATCTATAGCAATTTTAATTGTCACTTCCTGCTTCTGCACAATCGTACCAAGGGAATATTTGTGAGTTTCTCCATCGGATTTTGTAGTACCATCCTTTTCATAATTAATCACTTTTGCAGTAATCTGACCATTTTCCACTTCAATTCTGCACAAGGGAGATTCCTTTGTATCACAAATCTGAAGAAACTGACCTACGGTGAATTTTGCAGTAGAAAAATCCGTTGAAGTAAGGTAAAAAGTATATTCAAGGGAAGTTTTATCGGCTAAAGTCCATTCATTTTTATGCCGTAATTCACTTCGTACAGAAGATGCATATGGTGATTTTCCCTTATCACTGGCATCCAGAGAAAAGCGCATATACTTTTTTCCATCAGGGCTTTCAAAGAGTGAAAAATACTTGTTCTTTAATTCCGGAGTTACATTTGCATTTATCATTCCGCCTTCTTCGCTTCCGCTCGGATATTGAAATGCCCACTCCGCATAGTTTTCCAAGGCAAGAGTTCCGCTTTTTCTCTGTGCAAGTTCTTCTTCTGAACAATACTGCCTTTCAATTTCTAAATCCCTGCCAGTACCAGTACCAGTGTCAGTATCACAGGCAAAAAGAAAGAAACAAAAGAAACTGCATAAAAATAATATTTTCCACATAAAGACCTCCAACAAAAAATATCGAATTATTTGGGCGTTGCGCCAGCTACGCTGCCGCCGGGCTTTTCGGGGTTCCGCCTTTCGGCTCCATTGCTCCACTTCGTTCCGCAACAGCCCTATCGGGCTGCCCCTACAATCCCTAACGCTTTTCAAGGATTTTTCGCGTTTTACTTCACAGCTTCCTTCTTTTTGAACTATAAAGAATTTCTTTAAATTTATCTCTTGTTTTGAACTAACAAGAAATCCTTGTGAGTTGGTTTTGAGTGCACTCCTTCGCACACTCGAGACCTCTCCTTATCCTTGAGACATTACAGACCCATGAAAAAAATTATTCCTTTATAATTGAATTTACTTTTTCTTCAAGCTCTGCAAAGTCTTTTTTTTGTCTTTCAATTCTTGCAGCATCGAATTTATCATATTCAGCATAAGCCTTTTGTTTTGCCTTTTCGGCGCTTATTGTTCCTGCATTATCCAGAATTTTTCGGCCATAGAATTTAAGAAAATCATTCAGTTTGTTTTCCCAGTCAGCCATGTGCATAGGAACATGCTGTTTTGCCTGGTCTTCCGCAAAATCAAGATACATAGTAACTATTCGATTCAAGGCTTCTATTTCATCTTTTGTAAGATAGTTCTTCGCAATATCTACATCGCCTTTGCGGACTACAGCTCCTTTCCAGCTGGTTAGCCCCATATTTTTCTTTGTTGAATCTGCGCGACTGTCTATAATTTCCGCCGCCGTATGGGCATGAACGCTGTAATGCATTTTGTTCTGAACAGTCTTAAAAAAGCGCTTTGTTTTTTCATCATCTTTGTCATAATCAATGCTCGTAGCATAAATAGCCTTTACCTTTTCATAAAAGCGTTTCTCGCTAGAACGAATATCTTTAATTCTTTCAAGAAGCTCGTCAAAATAATCGTCACCAAAGGCTTTTGGTTCTTTGAGTCTTTCATCATTCAGTACGAAGCCTTTTTGTGTGTATTCATGAATCAGAGAAGTTGCCCAGTTCCTAAAATGAATGCCGATTCTAGTACGGACACGATAACCAATAGCAAGGATCATTTCAAACGAATAATGCTTTGTTTTACGCTTTATTTGCCTTGTTCCTTCAGTTTGAACTTGTAAGTAATTCTTACAAGTTCGATTTTCTTCAAGTTCGCCGTCTGCATAAATATTTTTTATGTGCTGAGTGATATTCTGTGGCTTTGTTTGATACAATTCCGCTATAGCGGCCTGTGTCATCCAGATATTTCCATCTTGAAAAAGAACATCAACTTTTGTGTCGCCCTTTTCATTCTGGTAAATCATAAGATTGCCAACTGGCTTAAATTCGTTTTCCATTTCACTCCCCTATTTCAGCCACTTGTCCAAGATTGCCTGTTTTTTGGCAGGACACTCTTCCATGACTTTCTTTGCGTCCGTGATTTTTGATTCAAGGGCGGTGATTTTAGAGACGATTTTCTGCTGTTCGTCGAGAGGGGGAACTGTACACGAAACTTCAACAATTTTATTTACAGACAAACCAGGTTGAGCAGTTCCTGTAGAGTATTGATTTAAATTCATAAACTCAAGCTGATAACGCAACCAATACACATCAATATTTTCTTTTGGAGTTACAGCCACAGCATGTTCTGTTGCATGAAATTTACCAGTAGCCATACAAACATTGCCACATAAAGCTCCTTGCCTGCCAACTAAAGGATAAACTCCATCATGTGTAAAATCTGCTACATATCCACGCAATCCGTTTCCACCAAAACATGGATACATTCCTTCCTTTTGAATTGGTGAAATATCATCTGCAGAAACAAACTTACCTGCCTTCATATCGCAAATATCTTTGAGTTTCTTATTTACCCCTGTTTCATTTGCAATAATCTTAGTGATTTTTGCCTTACAATCTGCAATATCATTTTGTGCCTGCTGATATTCGCCGTCAATTTTCTCACATTCGGCTACGATGGATTTCTGCACATCAAGAGGTGGAAGCGGGAGTTTTGTTTCTCCTATAGAATTTGACAAATTCAAGATGTTCGTCCCATTTGCAGAAAAACGAACTAAATTGCGGATATTTTCTGTGTTAAGCATTTCATACAAAAATCTCGGACTTGTATTATTCTTTGCTCGCAAAATTCCCATAAAGCCGCCTGCATAAAAATCTGTATCTTGCTCAATCAATGCAACTTTGCCGACATGGGTTCTGCTTCCGCTTGAAAAGCACATAAAGCAGTCATTTTTACGCAGTTTCTTCTCATTTTCAAAATCAACAGTTTCAGAAACAAATATCTCTTTTTCCAAAGCAAAATGACCATCGAGAGTAATGTTATCCGCAGTCAAAACAATATTTTTGGTTCGTTCTGTCGTCTGCAGTGTCTTATCAAAAGTCACACCTCTGACAATTTCCGCAATTTCCCCCAACTTCACCAGTGGCCACTTGCTTTCAATTTTCAATTCTCCATTCTCAATTTTCGCATTGCACTTAATAGCCTTGTCAAAACTTGTCCGGCCAAAATCAATCATATCTTTGAACGCATAAGAGTTTACATATTTTTGCAGCTGTCCTTCACTTCGATAAATTCCCAGAAAGGCATCTTTTACAAAGCGGGCAATGCTGTTTTCTTCATCATAAACATTGTACAAAAGACCGCAGGCGTTTTGAGGCGTAGAGCTTTTTATCTTGATTCCTTCATCACCTTTGCGGTTGCTCCAGCTGTAGCCCAAGAAAGTTTCCTGTTCTGCATTGTCACTTGGAGCTGTTACAACAAGTGTATGCTGCTTGTAGATAAGGGCAAAGTAATAGAGTTTTTCTTTTTCAATGGAAAGAACATAATCATAAAAAGCTTTTGAAATTTTTTCACTTTTGAGTTTTTTAAATTCTGTACTTTCTTCAAACTCTTTTACATACATTCCAAAATAGGCATGCCTTTTAAATTGCGCATAATCGGCACAGTCACGGGCACTTTTTATAAATTGAAGATAATCTTCTTTTGTTGCCTCAATTTTTTTGCAATAAGAATCAAAAATCTCTTTGTCACTTACTACATTCAAATCATCATTTTCAAATATTGCAGTCACATTATCTTTTGCAATTTCTGCTTTCACAGGCGGTTCATTATTTTTCTGCAAATAAAGAACAACAGTATTTGTACCTGTCGCTCCAAAAGTCTTGCTTCCAAATTGAACGATGGCATGAAGTGTAAAATTTTTTAGAATCTCTTCGCGGGCTTTTATGTAACTTGTACTTGAATTGCTCAAAATTGAACTTGGCAAAATTACGGCAGCAATTCCTTTTGGCTTTAAAAGCTGGGCAATTCGTTCCACAAAAAGCGTTTCAATTTCCTTTCCATCTTTTGAAATATACTGCAAAAGATTCAGCTGATTATTTTTGAGTTCCAGATGATTTTTAAATGCGCTCACACTATATGGCGGATTTGCAACCAAAATATCAAACTGTCCGTTTTCAATAACAATCTTTTCATTGTGATTATCCAATCCATCCCCAAAGACGACGTTTCCGTTATCAGCACCGTGCATGAACATAGAAATTTTGCTTACCCGTGCCAGACGGTAGTCTTTTTCAATTCCAAAAAGGCAATCTCGTTCCCATCCCTTCTCTGCCTTAAATCCAAGATTTGCAATTGTTTCATTTACCTCACGGAATCCTTCTGTTAGGAAATGTCCTGCTCCGCAAGCATAATCTATAATTTTTGGATAGCGGATTTCCTTCTTTTCTTCATTTTCAATAATATATCTAAGCGGTAGACATTTCCATATAAAACAGGTAATTGGAATTGGGGTAAAGAACTGACCTTCGTTCTGTTTAAAACCTTTGTTCAAAAGCTGTTCAAACATGTCACCTAAAAGCTGTAATTCATTTGAATCAATAATTCTGTACTTTTGAAAAAGCTCTACCATTTCTACAAGAATTTTTCCGTTCTGGTAAAAGAGGGCTTTATTATGAACGTCCTTGAATGCAAAATCATTATTTGTGTAAAACTTGAGTTTCGTAATTGTTTCGTTCAGTTCTGCTTCCAACTGCTCCCGGTTCTCACCGATTGCGTTTTTCATCACGGTTTTTACATAATCATCCGCCACATAAAATACATCTTCCTTCATAAATTCCTTCATACCGAAATGATGGAGTTTTTGAAGTCTGTCCTGCATTTTTTGATAGGTATCTGTTCCTGTCTTGTACTGAAACTCTACTTCACTTTCCAACGATTTTGTTTTTTCATCATAGAGCTTTGCAATAAAGAGGGCAATCAAACGGTTAAAGGCATTTTCTTTGTCGCTCACATTATTGTGACGCAAAATTTCTTCAAACTGATTTACGATTTTATCATCACGGCTAAAGTCAACAAGACGTTTCTTCTTTAACGGAAGCACACCAATGTCATAAGCAACTGTTTCTTCATCAAAAAGAATATCACCTAAAAATTTCTGCTCGTAAGTTTCTTTCCAGACTTCATAAAGATTTTCTACTGTAGTTGCATCACGATAAAGCTTAAGTGATTTATCATCTTTAGCAAGTTCAATATAGTTAGCATCATCAGAACAATTCACAGTTGCCACCGTAGACGTAATTTTTTCATTTATTTCATCAAAATCACTTGCATACAAAACTAGCCATTTTGTAGCCTTTGACTGCTGCCAGTAAGAAAAAAGCTGACCACCGTCATTTTTCATATTACTTAATTCTTTTTTATATTCACTGTCAGCTGTCTTACATTCGATAATGCACAGATAGCGGGAACCGTCTTTATTTTTTACACAAATATCAGCCTTGCCACTTTTTCCACCATGACCTAGAGACCAACGCGGTTCAAGTTCAATATGCTCTGGACGGTACCCTTTGTCAAACAGCCGGGCAACACACTCAAATACAACAAAGTTTTCTGGATGTTCAAAATTGCTTGTTGTACCGTCATTTACTTCAAAGCCTTTCTCAGTAGGATAAATAAGCTTTCGATTTGTAAAATCGGCTTTTAAATCGCAACCAACACTATCAAAATGCTTTATGTATATATTGTTTTCATTTATAAACTCAAGAGATTCAAGAACTTTTTGAAAATTTTCGAGTGTAATCAAAGCAACTTCCCCAAAATAAATTTATATTAGTATAGCTTAATTTGAAAGTAATATTAAGTAGAACACATCAACCATTCCGCAATATCCCACACCGCAATTCCTTCATACTGATAGGCTGGGTGTTTTGTCCGTGCGATAATCATTTTTGGATAAGCGTCTTTTATGCTCAAAAGCGGGGAACTTTCCCTTTCCATTGTTTCCGCTCGGGAAATGTCGTCGCTCACCTGGATGTAGATTTTTTCATTGCGTTTTACGGCCACAAAATCAATTTCTTTTTGGTAAAGAACTCCCGTGTAAACTTCATAGCCTCTGCGAAGAAGTTCTATGCAGACTATGTTTTCGTAAATCCGCCCATAATCATAGTTCTTTGTTCCCAGTTTTGCATATTTAAAAGAATGATCAGCAAGATAATATTTGTCCTGACTTGCAAGATATTTCTTTCCTTTTATATCGTAGCGGCGAACTTTGTAAAAGACATAGGAAGCACAAAGATATTTGATGTACGAGGAAACTGTTTTATCATCAACCTTGCTTCCTCTTGAAGTCAAAGTATTTGCAAGGCTTCTCGCCGAAATCTCCGAAGAAAGATTATCAATAAGAAAATCATTCAGCATGTCCAGGAGTGGAATATTTTTGATTTTATACTTTTGCTGAATATCGCGGACGATTAAAGTCTCAAAAACTTCATTCAAATAATTATATTTATCATCAAGAGAATCATACAGATAAGAACCCGACATTCCGCCTTCCATTACAAAACGGTCAAAGGCCTGCTGCAAATCCTTGCACTCAAAATAGGCACAGAATTCCTTAAAGCTAAAAGGAAAGACCTCTATGGAAAAAGTTCTGCCGGTGAACAAGGTGGCCAAATCATTTGAAAGCAGAAAGGCATTGGAACCGGTCAGATAGATGTGATACTTTTCTGAGGCATGAAAAGAATTTACCGCGTGTTCAAAATCCTCGCAGAGCTGAACCTCGTCAATCAAAAGAAAATTTTCTTTTTTTGGAGAATAGAGATTTTCCACATATTCATTTAAAGCAGAGGCATTTTTCAGAGTTGAAAATTGAAAAAGATTGTAATTGATATGAATAATATTTGCGTCTGGAATCTGCTTTTTCAGGTATTCAATAAACATTTCCAGAAGCTTTGATTTGCCGCTTCGACGAATTCCCGTTATAACCTTGATATCAGGAGTATAAATTGTGTTAATCAGTTTTTGCAGAAAATCTTGCCTTGCCAGAACTTTCATAGAAGTATTATACCAGTTCTATTCCGCATTTTCAAGAATTTTTTGATTTTGCGGAATGAAAATCAATTTCCATTCCGCAATTTTAAATATTTTTCATTTTTGCGGAATAAAAAAATGCAGTTTTTCTCTTCTACTTTCTTTTCCTCGCTTAAAACATTTTTTTCTTCAACTCTCGTCTCACCATTTCCAAATCACTACTTGTCAGAATTGGAATCAGCTTATTGATTTCCTCAATTGACTTATCCCACCAGCAGAACTTTTCAAGAAGTTCAATCATTTTGTCATCAAAACGTTTTTTTATTGTGCGGCAAGGATTTCCGACATTGATTGTGTATGGCGCAATGTTACTTGCAACTACGGCATTCGCTCCGATTATGGCACCGTCGCCAATATGAACGCCCGGCATGATTACGGCATTCTGCCCAATCCAAACATCGTTACCGATGACAGTATCTCCCTTGAGCGGCAAATCTTTTTTCAACGGGGCATCCATGTCCCAGCCCTCCAGCGTGTAGAAAGGAAAAGTTGAAACTGCATTCATCTGATGATTCGCTCCATTCATAACGAATTCCACACCCGCTGCAATCTGACAAAACTTCCCGATAATCAGCTTGTCACCGTTCCATTCATAAAGATGAGTCACATGACTTTCAAAATCAGAATCTGCAATATAAGTAAAATCACCAACGATAATGTTTGGATTCTTAAGAGTGGGTTTTACATAAATCTCTTTGTCATAACCAGCTATAGGATGAATTGTCATTGGATTTGGAATCTTGCCGTCTTTCATTCTGAAACCTCAATTCAATTATAACAGAAAAGCCCACTCAAAGCACCAGAAGGACAAGGACACCTTCCGTCAGCTTGCAAAGGAAGAAGGCCACCATGCATCAGTTTTTCATAAGCTGACTCAAAGAGAACTTACTCCAAAGCACACAAAAGAAATCCTCCTTCCCCTACTCTACCGCATATTCCCAAGATGTATTTTGTATCCCGCAATCGCACAGGGCGAATATGCTGCCGTAAAGACTTATGCACCGGTAGCCGAAAAGTTTCCCGAAGGCATGTTCAGATTTGAGAAGCGAATTGAACGTTAGGGGAAAAGACCTTTGGAGTATCACCTTCCGTTTTCAGTTTTACCTAGCTATTGTATAAAATACATAGAATTTATAAGTTCCGTCAGAATCTTTTTCCCAATAATCTGTCACTCTTTCCATCCCAGAGACATTTATAACATCCCGATTTTTATTAGATTCTTTAAGATATTCTAACACTTTTTTCCTGCAGTCCATCTCCGCTGTGTATTTTGCATTTTCAAGGGATAAATCTTCTGAAATTGCATAAAAAATCACAGCATTTTTATCAATATCAAATTTTCTACGGATATTCTTCTCTTCATTTTTTTTCAAGTAAGTGCTTAGCCAAGCAGGATTTGGTTTCACGCCCATTTCCTTTCCCTTCCAGTCAATCCGTTCTGCAAACAAATATGAAGCAATCAAACAGAAAAATATAAAAACAAGTCTCTTTTTCATTATTTTCCACATAAAAAAGGTATTGCTAAGTTCTTTTATGAAAACTAACAATACCTTTCTAGATTTACAAAGATTTCAAATATTCAGCAAACGTTTTCTTGAAATCAACTTTTATTTTCTTTGCAAGTGATTTCATCGCACGATTCTTTGCCTCTGAATACTGTACATGTGAATCTCTTCCACTTAAATTGAACGGACATACCTGATGGTCGTTCTCAGTATCAAGGATATAAGTCTCAAGATTGTAACGGCATTTCCTTGTCTTATTGTCGCTTGAAACAGACTCTTCAAAGGTTAGAGAGCCTGTCAGCACATATCTGGCCGTCGTTGAATCAAGACTTCCACGAAAACCACTAGATGAAATCACCTCGCTAAAGACTGAAGCTATTTTTCCATCTTCGTCCCCAGAAATAAGAACGCAAATTGGGATTTTCTTTGCAATTTCAAGTCTTCGGGTAGCGATTTCTTTTGAAGACGGAACATTCACATTCAGACTTTTTATCGCCTCAGGCTTTATGACAGAAAGTTTTCTTAATCAAAATTCTTCGTATCAAAAAAATTATAATCCGTGCTAATCTGTGGATGAAATCTTTGAGTCTGTATTTTCCATTAAAAATCTCTCTGTGCGCTCCCAAGCACCGTGAGGGACTTCCTACACCCCGCTTACCGCCCACAGGGGGATATTCGTCAGCCATTCTTCTTTTCGATAATTTGACATTGATGTGCGGACAGCATATTCAGAATTGAATTTATCAACAA
>CAMVEQ010000063.1:0-18099 GCA_947166545.1 uncultured Treponema sp.
TTTTACCCATGCGCTGATTGAAGGAAATGAGCAGCCTTTTGCAGCACTGGTAGAGGGAAGGGGAGAATTGATTACCCCTATAGAGACTCGGAATGATTATTCTGTTGTTCTTATTTTTCCAAAGGTTAGCGTTTCTACAAAAGATGCTTATTCTTGGGTAGATTCTTACACTGGAAAGCGTTCCTCTCCGATTGATTTGAAAAAAGAATTCATGAAACCGATTAAGGATTGGCAGTTTTCTAATGTTTTTACAACTCCTGTATCTGAGCGGTTTAATGAAATTGAAAGTGCAATTGCAGCTTTAAAATATTGTGGAGCAGACTTTGCAGATATGTCAGGTTCTGGTTCTACTGTTTTTGGTATTTTTGCCAAGAAAAAAGGTGAAGAGGTTTCTTCCCTTGCAAGAACTTCTTGTGAAACTCTTGCTAAAAACTGGCGTGTTGTACTAGCTTAAAAAGTTTTCTTTTTAAAGAAGTGGAGGATTAGAGAGTTATGCAGGTTTCTGAAGTAAGAATTCGGAAGGTTGAGGGAGACGGCAAGCTTAAGGCTTATGTTACAGTTACATTTGACGGCGCTTTTGTTGTTCATAATGTAAAGATTATTGAAGGAAAATCAGGTCTGTTTATTGCGATGCCTAGCAGGAAGACTGCTAACGGAGCATACAAAGATGTTGCACATCCAATAAGCATTGATTTTAGACGTGAGTTGCAGGATAAAATCCTTAGTGAATATGCTGCAGGTCATATAGAATCCGAGACAGTTTCTGTCATCGGTGAAGATTAGTAAATTTTTTTGGGACGTCGTCAAGTGGTAAGACAATGGCTTTTGGTGCCATCATTCCGCTGGTTCGAATCCAGCCGTCCCAGTTTTTATATTGAGAGTTTGTAATCTTATAGGAGTTTTTACTATGGAACAGTATGTTATTAATGCTAAAGTTCGCAAAGAGACTGGAAAGTCAGCAGCTAAGAAACTGCGTGCAACAGGACGTATTCCTGCTATTGCATATAATGAAAAGGGCGAATCTGTAATGCTTGATGTTGATGCAACAGAATTTTCAAAGGTTTGGCGTTCAGTTACTGCAACTACTTTGATCAACTTGAAGATTGATGGTAAGGATAATAAGGCTTATATCAAAGATACTGAATATGATATTATTACTGATAAGAACCTTCATGCAGACTTCCACATTGTATCTGGACAGAAGCCAATCACAGCTAAGATGAAGATTCATTACTCAGGAACTCCAGCTGGTGTTTTGAAGGGTGGATTCCTTGTAAAGCACATTCCTGAAATCGTAATTAAGGCTCTTCCTGAAGATTTGCCAACATCTATTGTTGCTGACATTTCAAAGGTAGACATTGGTACAAGATATTCAGTAAAGGATATTGGATTGAGTGACAAGATTACATTCATCACAGATCCTTCTTCTATCGTTGTTACTGTTGCACCACCAAGAAACAAGTAATTTTTCTTGATGAAAGCCCTGACTTATGTCAGGGTTTTTTTGTACCCAGACATTGTGCTATACTGGATTTATGGACAATTTTGTTGAGTCTTTTGATTTAAAGGTAAAAAAAGAACTTTCTTTATTAGGTGTTGATTTTTCTTTACATAAACGCATTGGTGTCGCAGTTAGTGGTGGTGCCGACTCTATTTCTCTTTTGACTTCTTTAGTTCATGTAATTCCTGATGATGTAACTCTTTATGTAATTACGGTAAATCATAATTTGCGAAAGAAGGAAGAAACCGAAGGCGATGCAGAATTTGTTCAGGATTATTGTAAAAAACTGAAAGTTTTTTGTGAACGTGCTGACATTCCAAGAGGTAGTATTGTAAAAGACTCGCAGCAGCAGAATATTGGAATTGAAGCTGCCGCAAGAAATGCCCGATACTGCATATTTTCAGACTTTGCAAGAAAATATGATATATCACATATTTGTCTTGCTCATAATAAAAATGACCAGATTGAAACGGTTGTAATGCGTTTTCTGCATGGAAGCGGAGCGGAATCTCTTTCTGGAATTCCATCCTGTCGCGATATTTATATCCGCCCTCTTTTGAACATTTCGCGGGATGATATTGAAACCTATCTTAAAGTCCAAAATCTTGATTTTTGTACAGATAAAACAAATTTTGAAACAGTTATGTATAGAAACTGTATTCGTAACACAATAATGCCGATTTTAGATAAAGAGGTCTGTGGATGGCGTAAAAGTGTGCTGTCTCTTGCAGGAAAGATGCGGGATGACGACTTTGTTCTGCATGAAATGGCAAAAAAAGCCTTTGACTCTTTTTGTTCTGTGAAAGATGATTGTGTGGTTATGAATTATGAGCTTTTTTGCCGTGAGCATAGGGCTGTGCAGCGGAGACTTCTGTTCATGGCTTTTTCTGCAATTCATGCTTCAAATCGCATACCGTTCAGGCTTGTTTTTGATGTTATGACTCATGCACAGCAGAAAAAAAATGTCTGGAAAGAAGATTCCTGCGGTGTTTGTGTGCAATGTGATGGTGCTAACATTTTTGTTCAAAAACAAAAAAAAATAGCGACAGAAAGCGGATTTTTTGTTACAATAGAACAAGTTGGCTCCTATAGGGCAGGCTCTTTTATTTTTGATGTGAATGTAAAAGACGGGCATGTCTGCATTACTGCAGAAAACGAAAGTTCTGTGGTGCTTGAAAATGCAAACTTTCCTTTTGTCATACGCACCCGTCAGCCTGGCGATGAGATAAAAAACTCATCGGGAACCTATACTTCTGTCGCGAAGATTTTGAATGATTGGAAGTGTGGTGTAAAAAAAGATTTCATTCCTGTTGTGCAGAGTTTGACTACAGCGGAACAGGATTTAATATGTATATGGGGAGAAGCCTTAGGCTTTAAAAATTGGATAGTAAGGGATTTAAAATGAAATCTAGAGTATATCTTTGTTATGGTGTAATTTTGGCGTGTGTTCTTTCTTTTGCAAGTGCTTCGGAGAGTACTGTTAAAAAGGCACACCGTAGGACTGCGCTCCGCTGTCTTACAACGGCGAGCAATTATGCTGTTAAGAAAGACTGGAAATCTGCCGTATCACAATGTCAGCTTGGTTTGAGTTATGATGAGTCTATTTCAGACCTGTGGTACATTTTTGCTGTCGGGCAGAATGCTCTTGGTGCTTTAAAAGCTGACGTGCTTCCTATTGTTGAAAAATCCCTTGAATGTAATGATTGGGTTGATTACAACCGCGATAATGCACGCATTTTGTATGCGGATATTCTTTCTGACACAAACCGCTACAGTCAGGTTTTTGATGTGCTTGACAGTACTCCATTCCTGTATTCCGCAGATGCAGAATATATCCGTGCAAAATCATACTACCGCTTGGGTGACGCAGCTTCTCTTGCTGATGCAAGAAGTAAAATTGCCAGTGCCCGAAAAATATATCCATCAGATACAAGATTCCCTCTTTTATTCTTTAAGTACGAATCTCCTAATTCTTCTGATGCCATAGTTTCTCAGATGACAGATTCGTTTATTGCACAGATAAGTCAGTATGCAGAAGCTGCACCTGATAAGGATGCCGAGCTTGAAATTTATGCTGCTTCCTTTGCTACTGGGACAGCTCGTGAAAATCTGCTGAAATCTTTTACAGCCCGCGGATTGATTCATCCTATGTATGCTAAGGTTGCTCTTGAAGCTGGGCTGATTTCTGAAAAGGAAGCTTTTGAATATATTGCATCGTTTGCAGATAATGAGATTGATTATTCCTATTTCAGAGATTTTCTTCCTTTAATAACAGAAGAGGCTGTAAAAAAAGAAGCTAATGAATACTTTACAGCTTATGGCGGACTTATTACTCGGGATATGAGTGGTGACGGGCTTGCAGATATTTTTGTTAAGTATTATCGCGGTCGTCCGCAGACAATTGAATATGACAGCAATCAAGATGGTTTCTGTGACTGGACAATAGAATGTGATTTTGGAATTCCTGTTTCTGGCATTTTGAACACAAATCCAGAAGCAAAAAAATGTACTTTTACTTGGAGTTCTTTCCCATATCTTTCTTCATTTAATTTTATTGATGAAAATAATGTAGAAACGGCATCTTTTGAAATAGTATCGGAGGAGTTAAAATGGACTCCTGTCCGTGTTGAGCGTGATCGCTTAATCAGTTCTGTTACTGGAGCTCAATTCTTTTTCCCTGTATTACAGGTAGATGAGCGAAAGATGACAAAGGAAGTTCTGTTAAATTCCTGTTCATCATTTACAGCTGGTACTAAGGAACGTAAAAATGCAAAGCTTGTTGCTACTATTTTGAACGGTAACATTCATACAATTGATTATTTTGCAGATGGCGTTCAGTATGCTCATGCTCAGTTTGAAAACAATATTCCTTCGCTTAGAATTGTTGATTCTGACGCTGACGGTGTTTTTGAGACTACAGAGTATTACGATTTTGATGAAACTGGTCTTGCAGATGTTCATTCTTTTGAAGATGAACAGACTGTAATGACTAACTTGTTTGGATTTCCGTCATTTGGTGCTCAGTTCTATCTGCGTATGATACAGGTTGATGTAAATGCTGATACTGTACCAGAATTTACCGAAGAATATTTTTCTGGCAAGGGAAGAACGTCTTCTTGGGATTTAGATGGTGACGGTGCATGGAATGTTCGAGTATCTATTCGCCCTCATGCAGATAATGAAGATATTATTGAAGATGATATGTTTTATAATTCCTATGACGGCTCTGTTGTTATTGTAACTTCTGTAAACGGCATTCCTTCTTCTGTAAGTCATAAAGGTCAAAAGCTTTCTGTAACTAAAGACAAGAATTATGACTTTTACTGGGTAGGTGAAGTTGGAAAAAGTTCTCAAGCCAAGAAAGCTGTATCTGTTCTGAAAGAAGATGGCAGACAGGGATTTTCTGCAGTGGTTGAGAGTGAAAAACAGGAAAAAGAAAGCTGGAGAATTCATGCTGTTCATGTTGGAAAATTCTATTACGGACAGTTGATTCCAGAGTCGTTGAAAGAAAAGGAAGGAAATTAAACTCTTGAAACGGATTATATGTATAGCTCTTTCTCTTTTTTTGCTTGCAGGTTCTTTTTCTGCAAAAGTTAAGGAAAAGAAAAAGAAGGCTGTTAATGCCATTGCACCTGTAAATTATACATCAGAAGATGCTATAAATTATGAAATTCAGAATATAAAGAAGATGCAGGAAAAAGAGCCTCTGCAGGCATTGTGGCGTGCAAAAATCCTGCAAGATGAGTCAAAAGCGAATTCTACAACGATGTCCACCATTCAGACTCTTTATTCTGATTGTGAGAAGAAAATTGTAGCCCGCTATAAAAAAAATGTCTCAAAAAAGAATTATATAAGTGCATTGCGCTATTTTGAATCGCTTGAAGCGGTTGATTATAAAGAGCTTTCTGCACTGGCAATGCAAAAAGCACAGCTTGAAGAACGAATTCAAAAAAATGTTCCCGGCTTGTCAATTACAAAGGAAAGTCTTAATACTAAGGTTGGGGATTTAATAAAGGGAACTGTTACCGTCTTTGTAGATAAGGGTATTAAGGTTGAACATGGTGTTGGTTATAATGACGGTGTTTTGGGTAGTGGTTTTTTTATTTCGAAAAATGGTTACATAATTACAAACCATCATGTTATTTCGGATTGTGTTGATCCTGAGTATGAAGGCTTTGCAAGATTGTATATCCGCCTTGCCGAAGACCCAGAAACCCGTATTCCTGCAAAAATAATAGGTTATGATAAAGCTGTTGACCTTGCCCTTTTGAAAACAGAGGTGGATGCTCCTTATGTGTTTAATCTTGGCTCCAGTTCAGATTTGGATGTTGGTGACAAGGTTTATGCAATCGGTTCTCCTTTGGGACTTGATAGAACCCTTACAAGCGGTATTATTTCTTCTAAAGACCGAGATTTGTTTTCTACGGGCAAAGTGTTTCAGATTGATGCTGCTGTAAACAGTGGTAACTCTGGTGGTCCTTTAATTGATGAACATGGAAATGTTCAGGCGGTTGTATTTGCTGGAGTTCCATTGTATCAAGGCTTGAATTTTGCTATTCCTGTTGAATATCTGCGATATGAACTTCCTATTTTGTATTCAGGCGGCGAGAGGGTTCATCCTTGGATGGCCTCTTACGGAAAAACAAAAAAGCTTTATGGAATGGGAGCTGCAAATATTGGTGTAAATCTGTGTTATGTTATGCCTGGCGGTTATGCTGGATTTAGTGGTCTTGCTGCGGGTGATACAATTACATCTATAAATGGTGAGCGCATTACTACAACTGATGACTTGACTAATAATTTTTTAAAGCGTATACCTGATACGATTATAAAAGTTTGCATTACTAATGCCGCCGGTACTCAAATGACGAAGCTTGTTTATCTTGGTAAAAGGCCTAAGTCTCCTGGTTATGAAGTGTATAATCATGATGTTATAGGACAGGCTCTTATTCCGCTTTTGGGAATGGATTTGGTACCATCTTCCACAACAAACAAAAAACTGTATAATATACGAAGCATAATAAAAGGTTCTGCTGCGGATGAAGCAGGCTTTAGCGAAAATGACCCTGTTCAGATTTTAAGAACTGAAATAAGTGCGGATAAGGAATATGCTGCCATTCAGATTTATGCAAAAAAAAGAAAGAATGGTTTTCTTGACATTGCACTTGGTTTTCAGGCACCTTTGGACAGCCCATATTATTTTTAAGGAAAAAAAACATGACAGAACTAAAATATAAGCGGAATTTCTGTATTACCGCCCATATTGACCATGGAAAATCTACTTTAGCAGACAGACTTATTCAGAAAGCTCAGATTATTGAAGACCGACAGATGAAGGCTCAGATTCTTGATAACATGGATATTGAGCGTGAAAGAGGCATTACAATTAAGAGCCAGGCTGTTACCATTCCTTATCATGCAAAAGACGGGCATGATTATGAATTGAATTTTGTTGATACTCCTGGACATGTTGATTTTAGTTATGAAGTAAGCCGTGCTATTGCTTCATGTGAAGGTGCTTTGCTTCTTGTTGATGCAACTCAGGGGGTTGAAAGCCAGACTGTAAGTAATATGTATCTGGCTCTCGAGCAGGATTTGACTATTGTACCAGTTATTAATAAGATAGATCTTGCCAGTGCCGATGTTGAAGCTGCAAAAAAGGAAATAGAGCATGACTTGGGGCTTGATGCTTCTGATGCAATGCTTGTTAGTGCGAAGACAGGGCAGGGTATTGATGATTTAATGGAAGCTATTGTAACAAAGTTTCCTGCTCCAACTGGCGATGTAAATGCTCCTCTTACTGCTTTGATTTTTGACTGTCATTATGATGAGTACCGTGGTGTTATTGTTCATATCAGAATAAAAGATGGTACTATCCGAGCTGGAGATGTTATTCGTCTGATGGGACGTAAGACGGAATATAAAGTCGAGCAGGTTGGTCTGTTTAAGATAAAATATGAAGAAGTTGACTGCCTTTCTGCTGGTGATGTAGGCTACGTTATTGCAGGAATAAAAACTGTTAGCGATGTTAGCGTTGGTGATACAATTACAACTGTAGCAAATCCTGCAAGTGCACCTCTTCCTGGATTTAAAGAAGTAAAGCCTGTAGTATTTTCTTCAATTTATCCTATAGATTCTAATGATTATGAAGAATTGAAAGAGAGCATGGAAAAACTAAAGCTCAATGATGCTTCTCTTATCTATGAGAAAGATAATTCTCTTGCACTTGGTAATGGATTCCGTTGCGGTTTTCTTGGGTTGCTTCACTTGGAAATAATACAGGAGCGTTTGGAACGCGATTTTGATCAGGTTGTTATTTTTACAGCACCAAGTGTCCGCTATAAGCTTAAGCAGCAGGGGCGTGAAATGCAGTTTGTCGATAACCCTGCGGATTATCCAGATGGAAAAATAGAGGCTTCTGAAGAACCTTATATTGATGCAACAATTATTACTCCTGCGGAATATCTTGGCTCTATCATGGAGCTGTGCCGTATGAAACGCGGAACACAGAAAAACATGCAGTATCTTGATGAAAAGCGTGTAGAACTGACTTATGACATGCCTTTGTCAGAAGTTCTGTTTGATTTTTATGACAAGCTCAAGTCTTATAGCCGTGGTTATGCATCTTTTGATTATGAACTTACAGATTACCGCCCTACAGATTTGATAAAGATTGATATTCTTATAAACGGAAAGCCTGTTGATGCTCTTGCTCAGCTGTGCTATCGCCCAAGTGCTGTAGAGCGTGCAAAGGTTGTCTGCGAGCGTCTAAAAGGTGAGATTACACGCCAGCAGTTTAAGATAGCAATTCAGGGAGCTATAGGCAGCCAGATTATTGCACGTGAAACTGTAAGCCCTGTCCGTAAGGATGTTCTTGCAAAGTGTTACGGTGGTGACGTAACACGAAAGAGAAAGCTTCTTGAAAAGCAGAAGGCTGGTAAAAAGCGAATGTTCCTTGCTGGCGAAGTAGAATTGCCACAGACAGCATTCCTTGCAGTCTTAAAGGAAAAAGAAGACAATTAAAATTGTTGGGGAATTTGTTTTAGAAAGAAATCTATTTCAGCACGGACTCTTTTTAGAAAAGATATTTCCGTGCTGAAAGCATATCCATCAGGAAAGTGCAGATATAAATATTCCCGTGGTTGAAGAAGTTTTTTAAGCTGCTCGTCAAGACTAATGTTTAACTCTCGCTTGCTGCTGTTTTCTCCAAGTTTAAGTAAATCTTTGATTGTTTCAAGTGCCGTTCTTTCAGCACTATAAAATTTCGCTATGTTATTTTTTCGTTCTACTTTTTTGTGCGTGCATATAAGTAAGTTTGTAGATGTATCTGCTTTTTTTATAAGTTCTTCTGCAGTATTTTCTGTTATGAATGGAATATTTAGAGGAATGCCAGTTTTACCCAAATCAAAAAGATTTTGAACTCCATTAAATGTTGCTGCAAAACTGTCTGAATAAGATTTCATAGACTTGCTTGTCATCATAGTATGTTTTAATTTATTTGCAATCGGAAAAACACCAGAAGCAAATGCTGCATCATAATTTTCTACTGGAAAAAGTTTGTTTGTAGAAAAAAGTCTTGTTACATGTGCAGGTGTTTCCTTTGCATGTGTTAAGCCTATGCTGTAACTAAAGTCCAGCCCTGTTATGAAAACTGGTACATCCTGCGACTGTCTTAGCTTTAGTGCAATCAGCGTTGCTGCAAGTCCGACAGATCCCAACGGTTGAATAAAATTATCTATAATGTCTAGCTGTTTTAAATTTGCCAAAAACTTAGCATGAGTGTATTCAGATGCGAACCATACGGTTTTGTTCTTCATTGAACGCACAACTGAAGGCCTTGAAGCGATGTCGGCAAATAAAATAATGTCGTCTTGAAATTCCTGTACACCGATATATGCCTTCTGTATAACGTATTGACTTTCAAGGCTGACAACGGCATCTACGTGTATGTTTCGCCGTAAAAGTGCAATTAGGGCTGCGTCTACAGCAATAACAAAACACTGCTCTATAATTTCTTTCGGTGTGCTGTCAAGACTTTCTCCTGCACCGCAAACAATAATAGGTTTGTTAATACTTTTGCATACTTCTGAAAGTTGTAATCCATCTGCCATCATTGGTAAGTTTTGAAATACATTTTTAGAAAACAGTCGTCCCATCTTTACAAGCGTAATTCTATTCATCCAGAATGACGCTGTTATTTCCTGAATGCCAGCAAAAACTGCATTGTACATCTGCACATTCAGCTGGATTCCAGCACTGAAGTCAATGCGTACAGCTCGCTTGTAAGTTCCTGTCTGTACAAGGTCGCGTATGTATCCGTCAAGCTCCAGCAAATTATTTGTTCCGCACAGAGTAATTTTACTTCTATATTCCTGTGGAATTGCTTGTTGGGCAATAGAAAGCAGATGTTCATCGTCCTGAATGGCAATTATTTTGCATGCAGGTGGTAATTTTTGCATAAGTATTTCTAGCCCATACCATAAGCAAGGTGCACAGATAACTATAATAGAGCCTTCAAGAAAAATTGAGTTCTGAATTATTGAAACTATAGATTTGAATGGATTATATTTTGAATAAAGAAAACGACTTTTATATTGTATTATTTTTACATTAGAAAAATCTCCGCTGGCATTTACCAGCAGAGGTTTTTCATATTGTTCATTACTCTGATTAGTCACCAAAGTTTGCGAAGTTGTCAAAGTAGGCCTGCCATACATTATTTTCTACTTTATCGGATGTCATGAGGGCATTTGTTACAGTAGAATTATTTGCAGACGCTATTCTATTCTTGAGTGCTGATGTATCAGCTTCTGTAGAATCATTCATGATGCCAATGCACTTAAATACTGTGATGTTTGATCCAAGAAGAACAGGAGCACTTGTTTCATTTTCTTTCAAAGCAAAAATCTTCTGCAAGATATCTGCATTTGTTGAAAGATTATTAAGTACATTAAGATTTGCAGGAGCTGCAGAATACATAGATGAACTGCCATAGTTGATAGGGAATGGAGTTGTATCTACATAAGAAACACCAAACTTTTCGCAAGCTTCATCAATAGAAGTTTTTGCGCTCTGTGCAATAAAGTTGTTTGCAATGTTTGTGTAGTAATCTTCTATATAACCATGTTCATTTGTCTTGATGTAAGTAAGAACTACATTAAGAGTTTCATCATCGGTAAAGTCAGCAGGTGTAGAAGTACCGTCTGCACGATAAATTGAAAATCCGCGTACGGTCTTTACAACAGGTGAAAGCTGATCTTTTGAAAGTGAAGTAACTTTGCTTACATCGTCTTTATTTTCAATTGCAATTTCGAGCTGATAGTGATATGGGCGTGAAATCTTTCCCTGTGCGTCACTATAATACTGCTGAGACTTTTCTGTAATAGCATCATCAAATGTAATCTCATTTGCATTAAGCTGCTTGAGTAATGTTTCAGCTTCTGACTGTGTATCTACAGTAATAACAGAAAGATTGTATTTTACAAACTTTTCCATATTAGAAGATGCCCATTTTGCAGCTTCTTCTTTTGGGAACTTTTCAGTGTCAAAAGTTACAACTCTGAAAGTGTGGTTTTCTCTGCCCATGTCAGAAATAAACTTAAGTTCATTAGAAGAAGCCTTTACACCGTAAAGATTTTCTTCGTTTACAGAAAGTGATGAACCCAAAAGGTCATCAGTATATCTTGTGTAAGCAAGTGTGAGCTCAACACCTTCAGCTACAGAATCTCTTGTAGCCTTGTCTGTCTGATTGTAGATGCGCTGTGAGTATTTACCAGTTTCATCTGCATAGTAAGTAATAAGACGGCGATTTACAGCTTCATCTGGAACTGTATATCCGCTCTTTTTAACAGCAGCAAGATATGCCATGTCTTTTACAGTTTCTTCAAATGCCTGATTAAAGATATAATAGTAAGCTTCTGAACCTACTTCATATCCCATTGACTTATATCTGTCTGCAAGATTTTGTGTAGCACGTGTAAAAGTAGATCCTGCTTCATAGCGGATTTCTTTACCATCATATTTTCCGAATAAAGGAGCATCATTCTTTCCGAAAAATGCATTCATTACTTCGTATCCGCCAAACGGAATGAAAACAATTGCTGAAATAATCAGAATGATTACAGCGCCTATTTTTGTATTGTCTTTCTTAGTTTTTGTTTTTTCTTGAGCCATAAGATTACGACATCCTTCATAAAAATAATTTAAGTAGAACAATTTTATCATTGTATAAATTGACTGTCAACGGTTGAAATGACGGGCTGTTGAGAAAAATAAAAAAAAATCTATTTTTTTTCATTTTTCATATTGACACTTTTTTGCGCTAGTGATATAGTCTTAAACATCAACAACGAATGGGGTGTTAGCGAAGTTGGTTATCGCGCTGGCCTGTCACGCCGGAGATCACGAGTTCGAGCCTCGTACATCCCGTAGAAAAGCTTATCTGAAAAGATAAGCTTTTTTTTTCGGGTATTAGCGCAGCTGGTAGCGCACTAGCTTCGGGAGTTAGGGGGCGGCGGTTCGAATCCGCCATACCCGACTACCGATTTTTTTTGCCTGAATCTCTTCTTTTTATATCAATAAATCCGTACTACTTTATTTTTTCTTTCATATTGATTAAATTATAAGCTGACTGTTTCATATTACAGAAGGGGATTGCATTATGATGATTTCAACACGTGGAAGATATGCCTTAAGAGTTCTTATTGATATTGCGGAACATCAAGAAGCAGAAGGCTATCTTGCACTCAGTGGAATTGCAGAAAGACAGGGAATTAGTAAGAAATATATAGAATCAATTATGACTATGTTGTCAAAGGCTGGTTTTGTTGATGCCGTTCATGGAAAGGGAGGCGGTTACCGTTTGAATCGTGCACCAGAAGATTATTCCGTGCGTGAAATTCTAGAAGAAACGGAAGGCACTCTTTCCCCTGTAGCATGTCTTGTTCTTGATGCCGAAAAATGCGACAAGGAAAGCGAGTGCCGTACACTTCCTATGTGGAAAGGTCTTGCCGAAACTATCCGCAACTATTTTGATGGATATTCCATTGCAAGCTTAATGAAGAAGTAATGCGAATATAAATTTTTATTGTTCTATCCAGCCTTTGCTGCGTTCAACAGCACGCTTCCACTGAGCGTATTGTTTTTCCCTCTGGCTTTGTTCTATGGACGGCATGAAAATCTTATCTACCTTCCATATATCCAAAATTTCATCTTTACTGTGCCAAAAGCCTGTCGCAAGTCCTGCGCAGAATGCAGCACCAAGTGCTGTCGTTTCTACATTTTTAGGACGGAAGACAGGCTTATTTATTATATCCGCCTGAAACTGCATCATAACATTGCTTATGCAGGCTCCGCCATCCACCTTTACCTGCTTAATAGGAATGCCGGCATCTTCCTTCATGCACACAAGCATGTCATTTACCTGATATGCAATGGCTTCGAGTGTAGCACGGCAGATATGTGCCTTGTTTACGCCTCGTGTAAGTCCTACAAGAATTCCTCGTGCATAAGGATCCCAGTAAGGTGTACCAAGTCCTGTGAATGCCGGTACTAAAACTGCTCCGTTAGAATCCTTAACGCTTTCTGCTAAAGTATCGCACTCGTGTGCCGTGCGGATAATACCCATCTGATCGCGAAGCCATTTTATTGTTGCCCCACCCATAAAAACACTGCCCTCAAGAGCGTACTGCACATTTCCGTCAATGCTTATGGCAATTGTAGTAAGAAGATGATTTTTAGAAAGAATAGGCTTTGAACCTGTATTCATGAGCATGAAACAGCCTGTTCCGTAAGTGGTCTTAACTTCACCGCTGTTAAAACAACCCTGTCCAAAAAGTGCCGCCTGCTGATCCCCTATACATGAAGCAATAGGAATTTCAAATCCGCAGATTTCCTTGTCCGTAGTTCCATATACACAGGAAGAATCCTTTACTTCTGGAAGCATTGAGCGAGGGATGCCCATCATAGAAAGCAGTTCGCTGTCCCATTCAAGCGTGTGAATGTTAAAAAGCATAGTTCGGCTGGCATTTGTATAGTCTGTAATGTGGACTTTACCGCCAGTCAGTTTCCATACAAGCCACGTATCAATTGTGCCCGCAAGAAGTTCACCGTTTTCTGCCTTTTTGCGAGCATCCTTTACATTATCAAGAATCCACTTAATTTTTGTTGCGGAAAAATAGGCATCAGGAATAAGACCAGTCTTTTCCTGAATAAGGTGACTTTTTCCGCTTTTTATTAAAGACTGTGCAATGTCCGCAGTTCTTCGGCACTGCCATACAATTGCATTGTATACAGGTTCTCCCGTGTTTTTGTCCCACACGACAACCGTTTCTCGTTGGTTCGTAATGCCAATGGCACTTATCTGATTATCTTTTATTTTTGCCTGACGGATTGCCTGCTGCATTACTGTGAGCGAACACAAATAAAGTTCTACAGCATCATGTTCAACCCAACCAGGCTGTGGAAAATGCTGGGTAAATTCCTGCTGTACGGCTACTACCTTCTGAGCCTTTGAATTATAGATTATTGCCCTTGATGAAGTCGTGCCCTGATCTAAAGCCATGATGTGTGTCATTAGTTGTATCCCCTTTGTTTTGCTTCACGGCAGATTGCGGTAATGCACGGTCTGCCTATAAGAACAGTATCTACTCCGTAAGATGCGGCTTTGTCTTTATCCTGCTGAGTACGTATTCCACCGTCTATCCAAATTTTTCCGCAGTTGGAACGGATTGTTTGTGCATGACGTGCAAGGAATTCTGCCGTACTGCCTTCTTCTGTTTCAACACGACCGCCGTGGTTTGAAATGTATGCAATGTCTGGCTTTACTTGCTCAACAATTTCTATGTCTCTCTGTGTAAAAATCCCCTTTATTGCAAAGGGGATTCCTTTTTTGTTGCAATGCTCTTTTAGTTCTTTAAGCTGTGTTGCATCTTTCTGTTCCAAATGAACAAGATTTCGCATTGTGATTATGTTGTAGGCGTCTGTATCTACACCTGCAACTTCTGTAATGCCGTCTGCCCAAGAAAGGCGCTCAAAAATCTTTTCATTGGAATAAGGTTTTATGAATACCGCCGTTTTAAGGTTTGCATTGGTCTTTTTTGCTTCCTTTACAGCTTCAATTCCGTATTGCAGCTTGCAGTCGGGAGTCCCGTCACCAATGCTGAGTTCTATGTTATTTTTTAAGCAGTAATTTACAAGATCCGTGTAAAAGTTTTTTTCGTCAAAATAGCCTGCATTTTCTACAGCACCAGTCATAGGTGCAAGCCTGGTTCTGACTGAGGTTTTATTAGTGGTAAAATCAGAGGATGGAATCTTGCTCCAGTCCTGACAGTTAAGTATGAAATTTTTATTCTGCATTGGACCGCCCATTCCAGGCATTTGCCCAATGCATGCCTTTCCGTTACATTCAGCACATAAGTGGCATTTAAAAGACATTTAAAGTACTCCTTAGTCGCCGAGTCCTGTTCCCAGTTCCCGAGCAGTCTGTATTATAGAAGAATCTGTAGGTACATATTTTACCTTACCCGCAATTTCTTCCAGTGGAACGCCAGTAATCTGACCGTTCTGCATGGCTACAAGCTTTCCAAAGTCTCCCTGTGCAAGAAAGTGTGCTGCAGCAGTCCCATACTGTGTGGCAAGAAGCCTGTCATAAGGAGATGGTGTGCCACCTCTCTGTAAGTAACCCAAAACTGTAACACGCGATTCCAGTTTAGTAATGGCTTCAAGCTCGTGTGCTACTCTGTATGCAATGGAATAGGGCATTGCAGCTCGTGCTTTTTTTAGTTCTTTTTTTGAAAGAAGGGCTTCTTCTTTGCTTTTTGCACCTTCTGCAACTACTATAATAGAAAAATTCTTTCCAGCATCTCGCCGTTCCATGAGTTTTTGTGCTACGGAATTAATGTCATAAGGAATTTCTGGAATTAGGATAACATCCCCTCCGCCTGCAATGCCAGAATAAAGACCAAGCCAGCCAGCTTTGTGCCCCATAACTTCTATAACCATTATGCGATTGTGACTGTGGGCTGTTGTGTGAATGCGGTCTATGGCATCCGTTGCAACGTCAAGAGCTGTGTGAAAACCAAAAGTCATGTCGGTTTTTACAATGTCATTGTCGATTGTCTTTGGAAGTCCTATTACATTAAGACCTTCGCCTGCAAGTAAGCTTGCGGTGGTGTTTGTTCCGTTACCGCCTAAACAGACTATAGCGTCAAGATTCCATTTTTTGTAATTCTGTTTTATTGCTTCTACAGGGAAAAGCCCTGTTTCTGGATTTATCTGAGGATTTTTGAATGGCTTTTCGCGTGATGTACCGAGTATTGTTCCGCCTACGGTGAGTAAACCTACAAGGTCTTCCGACTTTAACTCAAACATGTCGCCTTCTACAAGACCTCTGTAGCCGTTTCTTATGCCCACTGCGTCCATGCCATATTGAACTTTTGCTGTACGGCAAACTGCACGTATTGCAGCATTCAATCCTGGAGCATCGCCTCCGCTTGTAAGGATTCCGAATTTTTTAACCTGTGACTTAGCCATTCTATAAGTATAACATGATAACGGCATTTTGTGTATAAAGAACTTTTTGTTTTGGACACAACCTTCCTAATAAATAAAGGATTTTACCAACCATCAATTTTTGATAGCCCATTAACCTTATGTTTTGACAAGAATACATTTTAGCCTTAAACTATAAGTCTATGGCGAAAAAAAAATACCGCATTCTGTTTGATGCACCTGTTACGATTGTTTTTGTACTGCTTGGCATTGCAGTCTTTTTTGCAAATATCTTTATGAAGGATTCTCTAATTCCTCTTCTTTTTACTTGTAGAAGCCTAAAGGCATCTGTCCCAGAAGTCGCATTCAACTTTAAGAATGCACTGGACTATGCACGCCTTATTCTGCATGTGTTTGCATACATTGATTTTACACACCTGCTGTTAAATGCCGTGCTTCTGCTTTTAATGGGCTCTATTTTGGAAGAACGCTATGGAAGCCTCATGCTTTTTCTGATGATATTCATTGCCTCCCTGGTTTCTGGAGTGCTTACTGCCATTGCGCCTGTGCAGCCGTTTTCTGGCTCTGACAGCATTGTTTTCATGATGATAATACTGCTTTCGCTGACGGCTCTTGCAAAGCGCACAATTCAAGTCTCATGGCTTTTAGCATTTATTATTTTTATTGCATATAAAGTGTATGGACACACTTCTAGCGGAATTGCAAACATGTCTGCTCTGGTTCAGGAAAATCTTACGCTGTTTATAAATTTGGCGGCAGGCATTTGCGGAAGCCTTGCAGGATTCCTTATTGCTCCAAAAAAATCACGCAAAGCTCCAAAGACCGACTGGAAAGCTGGCAATGATGACACAACCCAGCTGATGAGCGAAGAAACTCAGCTGAGTTAGCGTAACTGGGCTGTTGCTTATCTTTTTGGATAAAATACTTTCAGCAGGTGTTCTTTTCCTGCTGTCCGCAATGCTTCCCGTACCAGATTGAAGTTTTCTTTTCTGTTAAATTGAAGCAATGCCCTTTGAAGCCTTCGTTCATGTCCGCCACGTGCCACGTATACGGCTTCAAGGTGTCCATCTTCCGTTTCTTCATGTGGATTAAACCCCGTCCAGTACATGCAGGTGGCAAGACTTCCCGGAGTAGGGTAAAAGTCCTGCACCTGATCAGGCACGAAGCCCGTCTTTTTTAAGTACAGGGCAACTTCGATTGCTTCATTAAGACCTGCCCCTGGATGACCTGCAATGTAATACGGAACAAGATACTGCTTTTTACCGAGTTCTCTGTTTATCTTTTCATATTCATTGCTGAATGCCTCATAAACTTCATGTGTGCTTTTTCGCATAAGACGCAGTACATTGTTGTTTACATGCTCAGGTGCAACTTTGAGCTGTCCTGAAATGTGATCTTTGCAAAGTTCGTAAAAGAAAGTCTTATCTTTATCCATAATAAGATAGTCAAAGCGGATTCCGCTTCGGATGAATACTTTTTTTACACCCGGGATTGCCTTTAGCTTTCTAAGAAGTGAAACATATTCTGTGTGGTCTACAATTACATTTTTGCACGGATTTGTTCCAAGACAGTCTCTTCCTGCACATGCTCCGTTCTTTTCCTGATTTTTGCATGCGTCTTTGCGGAAGTTTGCAGTAGGTCCGCCTACATCATGTATGTATCCCTTAAAGTCTTCGTCCTGTGTCATGAGGGTGGCTTCTTTTACAAGGCTTTCATGACTTCTTGCCTGAATGCGTCTGCCTTGGTGGAACGTTATGGCACAGAAAGAACATGCTCCGTAACAACCACGGCAGCTTGTAAGGCTGAACTTAACCTCGCTTAATGCAGGAACTCCAGTCTTTCCGTTTTCTGCCTGAGCGTCATATTTCGGGTGCCATTTTCTTGTAAACGGCAGACTGTAGATTGCATCCAGTTCTTCTGTTGTGAGTGGCAATGCCGCTGGGTTTTGCACTACAAAGCGGCTTTCTGCTGGTTCTATTAAGGTGTGCCCGTTAATTGCGTCTGTGTTTTGTTCCTGTACAATATAAGAGCGTGCAAAAAGTTCTTTACTCTGCGGTGTATTCTTGCTGATGTCGGCATAGCTGGGG
>CAMVEQ010000064.1:0-17871 GCA_947166545.1 uncultured Treponema sp.
ATATTGTTTAAAGAAATATTACAACATGAAACACAATATTCAGGATAACACTTTTTTCTTTCGTCTCGTAAAGAGATTTACTCTTTTTCTTTTCTTGCAATTAGTAGTATTGCTTACTCTTTATATGAGAGGTAGCTTTCAAAACTTTTTAGACAGTACACAAAGGTTTCTTCTTTTATTTTGTTCAATAGATTCCGTTATGCTCATCATTTTTTCAATTGTAGGTGCATGGCAAAGTATCATTCTCTTATTTTTAAATAAAGAAAAAAAATATATTTTGTATTTTCTTGGATATATCTGCATCATTGCTCTAGCTTCTTCCGTATTTCTTATTCTTCGAAGCATAACTTTTCTTTCTTTAGGCTTACACTTACAGGGACTATAACAAGATACTTTCCTTCTGTGACAGAGATTTTTACGGGCTTTTTTTCTTCCAAATACTCTTTTGAAATTCTGTTTGAAATGCTAGGCATTCCTGTTTTTCTAAACAAATTACTTTCCCATTCCAACCCTTCTGAGTGTATAAAACCTCCTTTATAATAATCCGTAGTACGAGCAATAGATATCCTATCATTAAGCTTTAAATTTGAAATACTGAGCATATTATTTTTTGTAAGAAGACAAAAAATCTGATTGCCACACAGCCAGAAATCCGCATGATTTGCACTACTAAAAGTATCTAGAATCCCTAGAAAGTGGTCAGAAAAACCTCCTGCTCCACCTAGTAGAGTTATCATGGAATTCTGGCTGTTTTTTTTAAGTATTTCGTGGGCTTTTTCAAGAGCCAGCTCAGTATCTGTATAATCTTTATCAGTCGGATACAATTGAATTCTATTTTGATATTTTTTTAGTCCATATTTTGAAATGCTATCCATGTCCCCAAGAATAAAATCTGGGGAAAAATCTATTTGACCTTTATAGAATTCTTGATACTTTTCAAGAGTGTCAGCTCCAGAATCAGCGGCAATAACATAATCTACAATTGGAAAGTTTTTAAAATAAGAAACTGAATCTTCTGGAGAAGTAAAATCTCCTCCTGTAAAAATAACTATATGCAATATTTTTTTCCTTGATTAAACAATAGTAATATCGTCATTTTTATAGCAGAATTCCACTATTATAGACGTTTCTATAGTGCTTTGTTATAATAATGGATTATGTCGCTTTACGAAAAATCTCACATAAAAATTCCGAATGAGCTAAAAAAAGTTCATGCACTTTTTAATAAAAATGGATTTAATGTATACCTTGTAGGTGGTGCTGTGCGAGACATGATTCTTGGAAAACCAAGTCATGACTGGGATCTTGCAACAAATGCAACTCCTCAACAGGTTATGGGTATATTCCATAGGGTTATTCCAACAGGTATTGCTCATGGAACAGTAACAATCCATATTTTTGGTCTAGAACTTGAAACGACAACGTTCAGAACTGATGTAGGATATTCTGATGGTCGGCATCCAGATAAAATCGTTTATGCATCTACCATAGAAGAAGACTTATCCCGCAGAGACTTTACAATGAATGCCATTGCTGCCGATCTTGCAACAGGACAGTTAGTAGACCCATTCGGTGGAATAAGTGACATTCATAATAAAATAATACGTACCGTAGGTAATCCGTTAGAACGCTTTGATGAAGATGGACTCCGTCCTGTCAGGGCAATACGTTTTGCAGGACAGTTAGGCTTTACAATAGAAACGGAAACATTAAAAGCTTTGTCGAATCCGAATGTGCTAAAAAAAACAGCTTCAATTTCCGTAGAACGCTTTAGAGATGAGTTTTGTAAAATGCTCGCATCCCCTCTTCCAAGTCTTTCTCTTAGATTGCTTGAAAACACAGGTATAATGAATCTTTTTATTCCAGAATTTTCTGTTTGCAGAAATTGCATTCAGTCTGATACACGAGGTTTTCATGATTTTGACGTTGCAGATCATCTTTTTTATGCATGCGATGGAGCACCAAAAGAAAATCTTGCTGTACGCTTGGCTGCATTTTATCATGATATTGGAAAACCCGAAGCCCGTTCTTCAGAAACAATAAATAGCCATGAAATAATTCATTTTCACGGTCATGAATCAATTTCTGCAAAAAAAGCAAAACAATCAATGACTTTTTTGAAATTTTCAAATGATATGATTGATAAAGTTGTACATCTTGTAAAAGAACACATGTTCTTTTACGAAAGTTCTTGGACAGACGCTGCTGTCAGACGCTTTATTATACGCATTGGGCTTGAAAATATAAAAGATTTATTTGACCTTAGACTTTCTGACATATATGGAATGCATAACATGCCTCTTGCACCAGACAGTCCTACATGGAAAAATCTGGAAGAGCTAGAAAATCGTATAAAAAAAGTTACTGACGAGAAATCAGCTCTAAGCCTTAAAGATTTAGCTATAAATGGAAATGATCTGATTAATCTAGGAATTCCTAAAGGAAAAGCGCTTGGTAATATCCTAAAAGAACTGTTTGAAACCGTTACTGATTCTCCAGCCATGAATACAAAAGAAAAGCTTTCTGTTATTGCAAAAAATATTTACTTGGAAAAATATAAAGACTTTATGCACCAGTAGCAAGTTGGAGTAATGTAAAGGACTGCAAACAGCCATGCAGTCTGATCTGCAAAACAAATTGCCGTATAACCGAATGCAGGAACAAAGAAAAAGCTTACCAAACATCGAGCTATCATTTCCATAATTCCTGCAAACACAGCTCTATCAGAATATCCCAAACCTTGAGTACTCATTCTAAGCACATTTAGAATTCCTAAAAGCCAATAAAAAAATCCTATACAGAATGCGTATTTTTGAGCAGCATCCAACACAGCAATTTCTTTACCATTAATAAAAATCATTGAAATATATCTTCCAAAGAAAATCAAAACAAGACCAATTACAAGTCCGTAGGAAATACCTACAGCAACGCCTTGATTTAATCCTTTTTTTATTCTGTCAATCTTACCAGCACCATAATTTTGACTTGCAAAGGTAGAAACGGCAGTAGCAAGAGCATCAAATGGACACATTGTAAGTTGCTTTATTTTTGTTCCTGCAGTAAATGCACTTACATAAATACTACCTAAACTATTGTTAGAAGCTTGAAGAACCATGCTTCCAATTGCTGTAATTGAAAACTGTAAGCCCATTGGAATGCCACTGCTAAGAAGATTTCTTATTTTTAAGCCATTCCATTTTTTATTTTCTGAGCGAATATGCAAAATTTGAAATTTAAATTTTATAAGGAAAATACATAGAATTCCACTAATTGCCTGCGACACAATAGTTGCAAAAGCAGCTCCAGCACAGCCCCATTTTATTATTACAATAAATAAAACATCAAGAACAATATTCAGAGATGCTGATATAACTAAGAAGATAAAAGGCGTTCTGCTATCTCCAACAGAACGCAATATGCCTGCAAGAGTATTATATAAAAGCGTAAATGGAATTCCAAGAAACAGTATAATCAAATAGCTATAGGCGTTTTGAAATATATTTTCTGGAGTTTTCAGCAGATGTAGAATTTGAGGGGTAAAAACAGCACAAAGAACAGTAATTACAATAGCAAATATTGTTGTAAGAATACCATTCAAAAAAATGTATTCCCGCATTCCGTCATAATCTTTTGCACCAAATCTTTGAGCAACAGGAATGGCAAATCCACAGCACATTCCTATGCAGAACCCCAGTATCAAAAACTGAACAGAACTGGAAGCTCCTACTGCTGCAAGAGAATCTGTTCCCAGATATCTGCCAACAATTATGGCATCAATCATATTATAGGTTTGCTGAAACAGATTGCCGAGCAGCAGAGGAATAGAAAACTGTATTATAAGTTTTAACGGATTTCCATCCGTCATGTTTTTTGTCATTTACTATGATACTATATAATCATATTCATTGCAGCACGAACTTCATCTAGAGTTTTTACTGCAATTTCACGTGCTCTCTGGCTGCCTTCCAACAACACTTTTCTGATGTAGTCTGGATTTTTTTCCAATTCAGCACGCTTTGCACGTATAGGACGAAGTTCTTCATTCAAAGCTTCTGTAAGAGTTGACTTTAAAAGTCCACCGCCGCCGTCTCCAATGCGTTCTGCAACAGCCTCTGGAGTATCTCCTGTACAAAGAGATATAAGCATAAGAAGATTAGCAACTTCAGGTCTGTTTACAGGATCATAAGAAATATGGCGTTCCTGATCTGTTTTAGCCTTCTTTATTAACTTTGCAGTTTCATCTTCTGTAGCAGAAAGCATAATTGCATTACCGCGAGATTTACTCATTTTTTGGCTGCCATCAAGACCAAGAATACTTGGTGTTTTTGAAAGCAAAGCATCTGGCAGAGGAAAAATAGGTTCTGAATCCTTACAGAACTTTTCATTAAACTTTCGTGCAATAGTACGTGTAAGTTCAATATGAGGCAACTGATCTTTTCCTACAGGAACAACATTTCCTTTGCAGAAAAGAATATCACAAGCCTGATGAATAGGATATGTAAGCATGCCCGCATTGATTGTCTTAACCTTTCCATTCTGCAGAGCACTCTGAATTTCTTCCTTTACAGTAGGATTTCTTTCAAGTTCAGCACTTGTCACAAGGGTAAGAAATGGAAGCATAAGCTGGTTTGCTTCCGGTACATAGCTATGAGGATAGATTATTACGTCTTCTCCTGGCTCAATACCACATGCAAGATAATCTATTACAAGCTGTTTCGTATTCTGGCTTATTTCCTGATAAGCATCATGATCAGTAAGAACCTGATAATCAGCAATCAAAATCATGGTTGGAACACCAAGTTTTGAAAGGCGTACACGGTTTTTAAGAGAACCAAAATAGTGACCAATGTGAAGGCGTCCTGTTGGGCGGTCTCCAGTCAGTACGCGGAATTTCTTTGGATTTGCAATTATTTCCTGTTCCAATTTATTACTGCGCTCTACAGATGCAGCAAATGTTTTGTTTGTATCAACTTCAGACATATATCCTCTCTGTTTTTCTGCTCGATAATATCATAATTAATCAGTTGGAGCAATAATAATTGCCTGTAACAGAGCAACATTGTTGCATATTTTTGATATTTGATTACAATACAGAGATATGAGAGCAACAAGAGCAGAAATCAGTCTCACAAATCTGAGAAATAACATAAACGAAATAGAAAAACTGTTAAAAAGTTCAACAAAACTTTGCGTTTCCGTAAAGGCAAATGCTTACGGTCATGGAGCCATAGAATGTGCTAAAATCGCTGTAGAACAAGGAGCAGACTTTCTTGCAGTTGCAACACCACAGGAAGGCATCCAGCTTAGGGATGCAGGAATAAATGCACCAATCATCATGCTCAGTCTTTGCGACCCGACAGAAATACAAGATGTCGTAGAAAACAACATTACTCCATTTGTTTTTGATGAAGAATACGTATACAGCATTGCAGACGAATGTAAAAAATCTGGCTTAGCATCATTCAATGTCCACATTGCAGTAGATACAGGAATGGGCAGAATAGGTGTAAAGCCAGATAATGCAGGTGCTCTTGCAAAAGCAATAGAAAACACTGGAGTCCTGCATGTAGGCGGAATAGGCACTCATTTTGCCTTGAGCGACGACACTAAGCAGTCAAGTAAAGAATATACGAAAGAACAGTTTGAACGCTTCATGCAGGCTGTGGCTTCCGTAAAGGCAGAAGGCATTAATCCCGGAATATGCCACTGTGCAAACTCTGCGGCAACCTTAGATTGCCCAGACATGCATCTTGACATGGTGCGTCCAGGCATTATTGTCTACGGCTATTATGCAGACAAAGTAAATGAAGAATACCTTGATAAAAAAGGAACTCCTGTTCACTTAGAGCCTGTAATGACGCTAAAAACAAAGGTTTGCAGCATCCGCCCGTTTAAAAAAGGTGAAAGTGTCGGCTATGGCAGAACTTGGATTGCCACAGAAGATACAGATATTGCAGTATTGCCTATTGGTTACGGTGACGGCATGATGCGCCGTTTTTCAACAAAAGGTGTCCGTGTTTCCATTCACGGCAAAGAATATCCTATACGTGGAAGAATCTGCATGGATCAGTGCATGGTTGACATTGGTAAAAACAACACTGATGTGCATAGGTGGGATGATGTAATTATTTTCGGCTCTAAAGAAAATGGTGCCCACCAGTCTGCAGAAGAAATTGCAGCATTAACGGACACCATATCTTATGAAATAACAACCTGTATTGCTAATCGCGTACCGCGAATGTTTCTGTTGTAAGGCTGAGGGCAATCAATCCCTGACCGACATAATATGTAGCCAGATTGAATACACCAAGAATGTTATTCAATAAAGGCTGCATTTCCATAAACAGAATAAACAGAAGAATGATATCTGAAATGGCAAAGAGCGTAACACCTGTTAGTGTAAGTGTTACAAAGCTCTTTGCCTTATTTTTAAACTGAACGAGACTGAAAGATTTTCCCAACATAAAGGTAAGCAACAGTCCATAGAAAACTATGCAAGGGAAAAGTCCCTCAAAGTTAAATTTCTTAGAAATGAAAACCAACAGAAAGAATGCTGGCATTATAATCATCATTGGAATGAAATTTACAATAGAAAGCTTTGGTTCTTTTGAAGTAAAAGCAATGACATAAAATATATGACCAATAGCAAAAGCTACAACGCCAGCAATAAAGAATCCCTGTGAGATGAATTTTATAACCAGGAGAATGTCTCCTAGCATCCCGAAAATTAGTCCCATAATAACCAGTTTTTTATATTTTGTAAGCTTTAATTTTTCTGTTTTAGGCTGAGCATCTTTTGCTGCAAAGAAACCTGTCATGACAAAAAACAGACTTGTCAAAGTCTTAAATACAACATTGAGAGCCTGAGAAATTCCCAAACACTCTACAGTATTCAATACTACAAGTGAAACAATCATTAAACAAAATGTAATAATTTTAACCATTTTTCTACACTACCTTATAAATATAAATTCCTTAAATAATCTTTTACTTCTGCAACAAGATAAAATGAACCAGTAATCATCAGAGGAACTTTCATCCTATTTGCATCGGCAAATGCATCTTCTATAGCTTTTTTATAATCTTCCTGCACAGTACAAGTAATATTCTTATTATCGAATGCATTTTTTGCACGATTAATATCACTTTGTTTTGTATTTCCCGGACGTGTAAGAATAATATTACAGTACTCATTTTTTAAATATATAGCAATATCTTCCACATCTTTATCCGCAGCACAGGCAAACAGCAACATTGGCTTTTGCAAACTAACATTCAAATCTTTATTGAATGCTTTAACTATCTCTCGGTATGTATTCATAGTTATGCGAATACTGTTTACAGTATGAGCACCATCCATAACAATAAAAGGTATGTCTGAATAATCCTTACAAACAGTAATTTCAAATCTTGCAGGAAGCGAAACTTTTGAAAGCCCCTTTTCAATTACAGTGTCGTCAATATCCGGCAAAACCTGTTTTACAGCAATTGCAGCAATTGCAGCATTTTCAATCTGAACATCACTTAACATTTGTAAAGAAATTCTCAAATCTTTTTTAAAGAATTTCGATGAAATAACAGCGTTTAAAGTAATCATCGGCAGGTTATTAATAGTATTATTTTTTATACTATCAAAAAAAATCTGTCTAATTTTGTAAACATTATTAGATATACGTACACTTTTGTTTACTTGTATAAAAGGAGCGTTTTGAGAATTTGCAATATTTTGTAAAACTTTTTCAGCTTCTTTTGTTTGCGAGGCACATACAACAGGAATTGATTTTTTTATTATTCCACCCTTTTCTGCAGCAATTTTTTCTATCGTGTCTCCAAGATATTCTGTATGCTCTAATTCTATAGGACCAATACATGTACACAAAGGCTCTACAACATTTGTTGCATCAAGCTTTCCTCCTAGCCCTACTTCCCATACTGCAAAATCAACATGAGCGTTTCTAAAGCACAGCATAGCAAATAATGTTACAAGCTCAAACCATGTAACTGGCCGTTGGGCTGGAAACTCTTCTATAGGAATTGACTGCACTAAAGAAATCAATTCTTGGGCAGACTGTTTGTATACTTCAAATTCAAAAGGTCTGTTTAAATACCCTACACGTTCTTTAAAATCCAATAAATGAGGAGAAGTATAAACTCCAGTTCGAAGCCCTCTTTCTTCAAGAATACCTGCAATCATTGCAGAAATTGAACCTTTTCCCTTAGAACCTGCGACATGAAAACATGGGCAACATTTTTCTGGATGATTAAGTTTTTCACATAGGAATTTCATTGTATCCAGCCAGAAAATATTTTTTTTCGGAGTCTTTTCAAAATTCAGATAGCTATCTATCCAGTCAGTAAAAAATTTTAAAGATGTATCGTCATTCATAACTTTATTTCATTAAGTTCAAAAAGTTTTCACAAGTTACAGCACTAATACTATATCGGTAGTTTATGCTATTAATAAGTTTTGAATCCTTTTCTGAAGTTGCAGGACCTGTAATGAAAGACGGAATAACAATGAATTCCTTGTCTTTTTCATAGATTGCATAATTAACAATACCACCATTTTCAAAATCTTTTTGTAGATTAAACTTGACAGGCAAACCATTTCTTGGTGCAAGATTTTGAATTTTACCCCTTCTCAATAAGGTTTCAGAATATCTTCGGTCATAGTCTGTAATACATTGAGGGAAAAGAAAAGGATCAGCCCAAAATGATTCCTCTGTAGTTAAAAAGTTTTCAATGGAAGTAAGACCTTCATACACCGTAGCTTTTGTCCAAGTCCTAAAATACAGTTTTAGAGAAAGACTGTCCTTAAATCCAAAGAAAACTTGAGAAAGAATGTTTTCATTACTGTCGTAAAATGTAATGGAAGTAGATTGCTCTTCATCTACACCTAAAGATTTCCAAGCTGTAACATTGTCTGTTTTTACCTGAACGGAAATTATTTGCTTAGAACATTCAATCAGATTGGAAACATTCTGAATGTCCGCAGGCCAGACATATTTTCCGTTGGACTCTGTAGACACACCAGTCCAATAACGCTCCCCTTTTTTTAGAGTAACGGTGGACTGTGGTGATGCAATTTTTATAGATGTAATTTCTGTTTCGTAATTAGGGTTTAACAAAGCTGTCGGAACAGAAGGCTCTTTATTTTTTTTTGCAAACGGCAAGAAAGCAAAAATGAACAACAGCAGTAAAATTCCATCGAATATGTAAAAAAACAATAATCCGTGTTTTAAAGTTATTTTTTTCAAATAAGATTCTCCTTGTTAAATCTGTATCTTTGCATATATACAATAATTGAACAAAAAATTATTAAAAGCATAGGAATGACAATGACCAGTATCATAACAGTTTTTACAGAAAAGGCATTTGTTTTATAAAGCGATGTATCAGACCTTGCTTTATTTTTAAGAGCAAGCAGTTCTGTCTGTCCACATAACTGCAAAAAACAGTCACTTAAAAAATTAAAGCTTCTGTCATCATTAAGATTACCAGAACTAAAGGCTATAAGATTTGAGTTAAGCGTATATTGGTCGCTAAACACAATGCATTTTGTCTGATTATCCTTTTTTAATGCAACACAAACATCAAAAGGTCCCCTAACATCTTGTTCAGAAGCCGTCTGCCTTATTTTAAACGGATCTGTACTAATAGAATCATCCTCTAAATCAATAAGCCATGCAGAATCCGTTGTGTGCAACATAGAAGAAATTTCAAAACCGCTTTCCAAAGCAACACTTGCATCAGTTTCTATTGCACTTGGCCAAAAAAGAGACAGCCCTTTTAATGCATTTTCCTGCTTTTTTATTACAGGCCACAATGAATATGAGACATCTTTTACATCATAAGAACTTGCAATAGAAAGAGAAAGGCATGAACTATCCGCTGTTAAAGCTTCCTTAAAATATATTCCGTATTGCTGGAGCATATATATAACATTGTCTTTTATAAAGTCATTTTTTACAGAAAAAGACCAGTCTGTTTTTACATTAATGTTGTACGGAGTTGTAGCAATAAAGACTTTTCCACCTCTTTGCATAAAATAAGACAAAGCATCAGCATCCTCAAGAGTACATTCAGATGTTCCCAAAACAAGAAGAGGCACATCAGGCAGCTGAACAAATACAGGAGAACCAATATCCTTTTGTGAAGGAAAATACGTTCTTAAAACAGAAAAGCCTTGAGACTCAAGCCACGGCTGAACATAACTATAATCTTCTTCCAAAGAAAGCCCATTGCCAATGACAATCTGGACATTTTTTGTAATGCCCCTTATAAGATATTGAATTCTGCTTGTTAAATCATATTCAAGAGTTTTTACATCCAATATAAACGGAATTATTTCAGTACTATCAAGATATTGTATTGCTACTGCAGAATATACAGTTGTATATGATGTAGTAGAATCATTTGCAGTCTGAATTTGTTCCCCACGAATTCCATGCTCAGAAAGTGTTTTTTCAATATGATTTTTGGCAGGATCAATCAATTCATAAAACACATTACCGCTTACACTGGCATACGCTTCAAGAAAATCCTCAACATCTCTAACCTGTGGGTACAGATTTTTCAGCACAGGACTAAGATAATATGTAATTTTTAATGGTTCCGTCACTTCTGAAAGTAATACAGAACTATAAGGACTTACAGTAAATTTTTTGCCAGCAGTTGTATCAATACGGAAAAAATATATGCAGGAATTTATTAATACAAGAATATATGCAACTAAACAAAGAAAAGTCATCTTTTTCAAAACAACATTCTTGTATCCACGTCTGCACAACATTACAAAGGCAGAAGAAAATTCAAGAATACAAAATGAAGCCAGGTAAAATAATAAATCCCTAGAATCAATAATGCCCTTACTGCCAGCATCAAAATGCCATGCAAACGAAAATTCCTTACATAATAAGGCTATCCAATCTGGTAAATTAACAGAAACAGCAATTAAATGGGCATTGTTAATAAAGAGAAAAAATAAAATGGAAGCTGTAAAAGCAAGAATATTGTTATTGCACAGTGTAAAAATAAAAATGCTTGCAGCCACTCCCGTAAGTGCATACATAACAATCCCTAGATATCCGCACGAAACTAGGGCTACATCAATATCTCCAAAAGTATTTACACAAAATGGAACAGGTAAAGTAAGAATTACAGCAACAAGACAGACAGAAGCTATTGCACATAATTTTACCGTAACGATGGTTAAGTCGCTGAATGGAAGTGAATAATCTTTTTTGAAAGATGGTGAAATTGCAGTAATTGCAGGAATAAAAATTACCATGACAGAAGCCATGGCAGAAAAAAAGCTATGAATATCTGTAGAACCTGCACCCCAAAAAAAACGTTGGCCTATAAAAAAAGACAGCGAAGAATTCAAAATGAAAAACAGGACAAGGAAATAAGAAAACGGACTGCACAATAATCTGAACAGATAGCGTTTATATAGAAAAATCAGTCTTTTGTCAGCCATAAAAAA
The DNA here is from genome assembly GCA_947166545.1 of uncultured Treponema sp. Taxonomy (GTDB): domain Bacteria; phylum Spirochaetota; class Spirochaetia; order Treponematales; family Treponemataceae; genus Treponema_D. Next base: position 11,486 of record CAMVEQ010000064.1, read on the forward strand.
GCTTCCTCCAGGTTATTTTTTCCTGTTGCATTAATAATATCTGCTGGACTTCCTTTTGCAGTAACCTTGCCGTGATGCAAAATATACAGATAATCACACAACTGCACGGCTTCATCTATATGATGTGTTGAAAGAATTGTTATGCAAGACTTTGAAATTGATTTTAATGTATGCCTGATAGAAACAGTCTGAGCTGGATCTAATCCACCAGAAAACTCATCTAAAATAAGAACTTTAGGATTGTGAACCATAGCTTTTGCAAGACTAGTTCTTTGCTTAAACCCCTTTGATAATGTAGAAACTTTTTTTGAAAGGACTTCTTCAAGTTCAAGTTCGTGAACAATTTTTTTAACTGCATCTGAGATTTTGGTTTCTTCCATACCATGCAGAAAAGCTTCCTGATAAAGCGTTTCTTTTACGGAAAGGGTTTTATCTAAATCCGGAGTTTCAGGAACATATCCTGCAATCTGGCGGATTTCGGAACAGTCCGATTTTCCGCAGACTGATACACTGCCTGCCGTCGCATAGTGCATTCCAGACAAAGCTTTCAGCAATGTTGATTTTCCTGCTCCGTTCGGTCCTAAAATTCCTGTAATGAAACCTTTCTCAGCAATAAAATCTATGCTGTCACAAGCTTTATACTGGTGTTTCTTCGAACCATAAACCTTAGTAAAGGAAACAGTATTAACCTGATTTTCTAAAGAATTCATTATTCAGCTTTCGTATGGAATTTCAAACCGCATGCGGTCCCTTGTCAATTCTGCAGCAGGATACACTTCTCTAGCCTGTTTTAAAAGTTCATCAAGTTCCCTGTCTGTATAGCGAGGACTGTAATGAATCATTGCCATGCGTTTTACCTGAGCGTCACGTGCAATGGTTGCAGACTGCCGTGCCGTCATGTGTTTCTTTTCCTTTGCCTGATCCGCACAGTCATCTGCAAACATGCCTTCGCAGATAAGAAGATCCGAGCCTTTTACTTCATTTGCAATTGAAGGAAGATACAATGTGTCTGTAACAAAACTGAATTTTCTGCCACTGCGAGGCTTTCCTACAACCTGTTCGGGAAAAACTTCAACTCCGTCTGCATTAATAACAGACTGACCTTTCTGTAATTTTCCCCAAAGAGGTCCTTTTGGAACGTTAAGTTTTTCAGCCGTTTCAGGATTAAATTCGCCAGGTCGGTCCAGCTCTTCAAGAGTATATCCTACACAGGTCTTTGTGTGTTCAAGCGGAAATGCACGTACATAAAAATCATCGCCACCATAAACTGTACAAGGAGCATCAATTTCTTTTACTACAATAGGATAATTTATGTACATATCAAGAACTTTTCTGCTTGTTTCTATGTATTCTGCAATTTTTGGAGGTCCAAAGATGTACAAAGGTTCTTTACGTTCCACCTGAGCAGAAAGCATTAGAATTCCAGGAAGTCCCGTTACATGGTCTGCATGGGTGTGAGAAACAAAAATGGCATTAATTTTTTTCCACTTCAAATTAAGCCTTCTTAAAGAAACCTGAGTACCTTCACCACCATCAAACAAAAACAAATCGCCATCCCTTCTGAGAAGAACAGAAGTCAGGTGACGATACGGCAAAGGCATCATTCCACCACAGCCCAAAACAAAAGCTTCCATATTCATGCCGATACTCTACTATAAAATAAGAAATCATTCAACACAAAACATTTTTCAGTACTAGAAAGAAAAAGCTTTTCAGTTGGAAAACAAAAAAAGCCTGTGCTTCGTGTGTGAAGTACAGGCTTTTTTGTTTGCTGCAAATCATTATGGTGTTATTAGGAAAATATATGTATATGGACTAAGAGTACATTGTTCGCTTAAGATTGAAACACTTAAAGAGCCAGACCAACCTGTAGGACCACCATCAGGATCATAATGTCTATACCAAGTACGACTTCCAGCATCAATTACAGAAGTAACATTTGTTCCTCCAAATATATTTTCCCCAATATGAGTACATGTACTTGGAATTGTTACAGTACCAGAAAGATTTGAACATCCTGCAAATTGAGCCCCCCAGATTTTTTGAATACCACTAGGAAGCGTAATTCCTGTAAGATATGTTGCAAGGTTTGCAGTCGAACCCGAAGTAAGGAAATAAGCTGCGCTCATCTGTGTTATTCCGCTTGATGACAGGTCAAGGTTTATGTAAACACCTTTGTTTGTAGTACCACCAATCAAGGTTGCGACAGTTGATAAATCAGTTTCGCTTAACCCTGTAAGCTTTACGGTATAAGGGGAACTTATTGTATTTGCCTTAAATGTAGTGTTTATGAAAGATGAAAGGCTTCCATAGAATGTAGAAGTTTTATATACCCATTTTGCATAAAGAGAAAATTCTGACGTCACAGGAGTGTCAAAATTGTATGCCGCAGCAGAATATGTTACACCTGTTGCAGTAGAAGTACCGACAAACCAACCAGCAAATTCATAGTCTGTTCCAGGGGATGGCGGTGTTGCAGGTTTTGAAAGTTTTTCACCGTCGCTGACTTCTACAGAAGCAGGAGAAGTTCCCTCAGCATCATAAACCTGAATCGTATAGTGATCAAGGCGGTGAATGCCTATTGTAACTTCTTTCATTACATCGGCTTCAATGTCTACGGATGCAGAACCTCTGCCAGTTACGGTTCCGTCAGATTTTTTTGCAACAGCCGTTACATTGTAATGCCCTACAGGAAGGTCGGTAAATTCAAGGATTTCATCCTGTCCGCACGATTTTGACTTGGAAAAGCGTCCGGACTCTACTATTACGGTAAAAACCTCAAGGTCTGAAACAGCATACTGTGCTGCTCTGTTCTGCGGTGTTGACTGAGTTTTAGGCACACGCACGCAAAGTCCACTTGTACCGCTACTTTTGGCAGTAGCCGCACTTCCTGCGCATGAAACAAGGGAAAGACTACTCAGCAGACTAAGAACGCTGAAAACTAAATAAAGGACCCTCCCCCATTTTAAGTTAACTTTTAGTATTCTACCCATAAAACTTCTTCTTCCGCAATAAGACTATGTTATATATATATTTTAGCTGAATTTCATAATATGTCAACAAAAGTGGGATGAACGTCGAATTTTAGGGATGAAAAGTGGGGTTTCAATCAAATATTAAGTTTTCTGACAGGAAATTCTATAAAAACATACCTTTAATCTTCTACAAGACACCACTTTTTGAAGAAAAAAAGGCTTTTGACTAAAAGACCAGAAGCAAATTCTGGTCTTGTTCATTTTAAATCTGCATGTACATTCCTATCCTACCTAGATTTACCAATCTCCCTAACTAGATTACGTACACAACCTAGCTAGATTTAAATCATAATCTAGCTAGATTATGATCCCTCTCTCGACGACAATTGAGTCTGCAACATTACAGCAATCAAGTCCGTAACATTACAGTAAATAAACTGCAAACCGATACTACGCAAAACTTTTCATGGCATTACACAAACTGTTCCGTATTACTTCACATATTGTGTAATGGGGAATATTCATGTATAATGGATGATTATGAAAGGTATTATTCTTGCGGGAGGCTCTGGAACTAGACTGTATCCAATTACAAAAGCAGTCTCTAAGCAGATTCTTCCATTATATGACAAACCAATGATTTATTATCCACTTAGCGTTTTGATGCTTTCAGATATACGTGAAATACTGATAATATCTACACCACGCGACATCTCTTTGTTTAAGGAATTATTTGGTGACGGTTCCTGGCTTGGAATGAAATTTGAATATGCCGTACAGGAAAAGCCAAGAGGTCTTGCAGATGCCTTTATTGTTGGTGAAAAATTCATAGGAAAAGATTCTGTAGCATTGGTACTTGGCGATAATATTTTTTATGGACAGTCCTTTACAAAAACCCTAAAAAGTGCATCTAACAAAATAGAAACAGAAGGCGGAGCCGTCATATTCGGCTATTATGTAAAAGATCCAACCGCTTACGGTGTTGTAGACTTTGACAAAGACGGAAACGTTCTTGGCATTGAAGAAAAGCCTGCACAACCAAAATCCAACTATGCGGTCCCAGGACTTTATTATTATGATAATTCAGTTATTGATATTGCAAAGAACGTAAAGCCTTCAGCACGCGGAGAAATTGAGATTACATCCGTAAACAATGCGTATCTGGCTAAGAATGCCCTAAAAGTAAACCTGCTTGGTCGAGGAATGGCTTGGCTAGACACAGGTTCTTACGATGGACTTCTTGAAGCCTCTAATTTCATTGCCACTATACAGAAAAGACAGGGCATGTATGTAAGCTGTATAGAAGAAATTGCCTATTCAAAAAATTGGATTTCAAAAGAGCAGCTTCTTAATCTTGCCAAAGGTTATAAAACAAGCTATGGCGAATATTTAACTTACATTGCGGAGCGTTCATAAAAATGCCATTTGAATTTAAAAAATGCCCTATAGAGGGCTTATATGAAGTGTGCCCAAAGGTTTTTGGAGATTCCAGAGGATATTTTTTTGAAGTTTATAATAAAAAAGAGTTTGAACAGGCTGGTCTGTGCATGGAATTTGTACAAGATAATCAGTCTGCAAGCACAAAAGGTGTTTTGAGAGGACTTCATTTTCAGACACTTCATCCGCAGGGAAAGCTTGTCAGGGCTGTTTCCGGCAAAGTATACGATGTAGCCGTTGATTTACGCAAAAATTCTAAGACTTTCGGAAAATACCACGGCATCATATTAGACAGCGAAATGCAGAATCAGTTTTACATTCCGAAAGGTTTTGCCCACGGCTTTTATGTATTGAGCGATTATGCCGTGTTTGCATATAAATGCACGGACTTTTATCACCCGGAAGATGAAGGCGGCATAATGTGGAATGACGCTTCCATTGGAATAAACTGGAATGTTGAGGCAGGATTGACCCCGAATCTTTCAAAAAAAGACACGGAACATCCACCGTTTTATTTAGATAAAGATTATTTTGACATAAATGGCAACTGGATCGGTTAAAAAGAGAGGTAAAAAATATGGTATGGCTTATTGGTTCTCAGGGAATGTTGGGTAAAGAAGTTGCTAACTTGCTTACTCAGAATAAAATAAAATGGATCGGCACAGACAGGGATGTAGACATTACAGACCCGAATCAGCTTGATTCTTTTGCAGACTCGCACGACATTACTTCCACACAGACGGGAAATGCCGTAAGTCTCGGCAAAACTTCTGAAAAAATATGCTGGGTTGTAAACTGCTCAGGCTACACTAACGTAAACAAAGCGGAAGAAGAACCAGAACTTGCAGCCGCAATAAATGAAGTGGGCGTCAGAAACATAACCCGCACTACAAGACGCATCGGAGCAAAGCTAATTCACATTTCTACGGATTATGTATTTGACGGTACTGCAAAAGAACCGTACACGGAAGACATGAAAAAAAATCCGCTTGGCGTATACGGAAAAACCAAAGCGGACGGTGAAAATGCCATACAGAAAGAAATGACACAGTATTACATACTGCGTACGGCATGGCTTTATGGATTTGAAGGTAAAAATTTTGTATATACAATGACAAATGCAATGAATACACGCTCAGAGGTAAAGGTAGTGAACGACCAGAAAGGTTCCCCTACTTTTGCATGCGATCTCGCGGCAACAATCTGCAAGATTATAGAATCTTCGGATAAGTCAAAGCATTTATTCAGCACAACTCATGCCCTGCCTTATGGCATTTATAACTATACAAACTCAGGGGAAACAAGCTGGTTTGGATTTGCAACTAAAATCTACGAGCTTGGAAGAAAATACAACAGGATTACACAGGAATGCACCGTTTCTCCATGCAGTTCTGAAGAATTCCCATCTCCTGTAAAACGTCCTGAATATTCTGTACTTTCAAAGAACAAGATACAAAATCTCCTGCACGTAAAAATTCCGTCATGGGAAGAAAGTCTTGAAAAATTCATGAAGTCAGAACGCTTTGAAATAAAATAATTAAGGTGAATATATGGAAAGAAAATTACATAATATTTTGATTACTGGTGGTTGTGGCTTTATAGGCTCTAATTTTATACATTATCTTTTTTCAGAATCAGGTTTTACGGGTAATGTAATTAATGTAGACTGCCTTACCTATGCTGGCAATATTGAAAATCTTGACTCAATTCAAAAGGAATACGGTGGAAAAAGATATTTCTTTGAAAAGACTGATATTTGCGATAGAAAAGAAATTGAAAGAATTTTCAAGCAGTATGATATTGATACTGTCATCCATTTTGCAGCAGAAAGCCATGTAGACCGTTCTGTTTTGGGGCCAGAGGCATTTATAAAAACAAATGTAATGGGAACATACACACTCCTGGACGTTGCCCGTCAGTATTGGAATGTATCGCTTGATAATCCACGTAAAGATGTTCTGTTCCATCACATTT
>CAMVEQ010000065.1:0-17775 GCA_947166545.1 uncultured Treponema sp.
TTTACGGGATGGCACTTGTATTCCTCGTGATCTTGTATAATTCACCAAGTGGACTTGTACTTTATTGGACTATGAACAATGTTTTCAGCCTTATAAAGAACATTTTCTACAAGCTTAAAAATCCATTAAAAAGCTTTTATATTTTCTGTTGTATCATTACAACTTTCATTCTTATATATTTTCTATTCATATATGAAACAAAATTTGCAAATAGAATTATAGCTAGCTTATTCTGTATTGTAATATACTCAATTCCTTTAATTGTAAAAATGATTAATCTTGCATTGCAATCAAAATTACAAACAGGCTTGGAAAATCCCAAAATACGAAACAGTCTTTTCCTCTTATCATGCATAATCCTGTTTATACTTTCAGGAATTGCAATTCCATCTGCATTAATTTCATCTTCTCCTGTAGAATTTTCAAACATAGGAGCTCATGGGTCTCCTTTTTTCCTGATTAAAAATACTACGATTCAAGCATTAGGCTTCTTTATTTTCTGGCCTATTTGTGTGTATCTTTTGTTTGGGAAAAAGATTCAGACATTTTTATGTGCTTTTATGACAATACTTTCTGTAAGTGCAATACTTAACAGTTTTGTATTTATGTTGCCCTATGGGGACATTTCACAAACCTTAGCATTTTTAAATCCTGCAAGTTTTAAAACAATTTCATTTATATCCTTCTTAAATATAGCGGTTTTAATTTCTATTATTGTTATATGTACTGTTACATTATTTAAGTTTCAAGGAAAGCTTTACAACTATTTATTATCAATTTTATCATTAGCTTTATTATCTATATCAATATTTAATGTATTCTCGATTAATACGGGGTATAAAGACTTTACAAAAAAAACATCGGGCACATCTGCAACCAAAGTGGAACCAATTTTTAATCTGTCGAAAGATAAACAAAATGTAATATTATTCATGCTTGACAGGGCACAGGGACAATATATTCCAGAAATCTTAAAAGAAGCTCCAGAATTATCAAATATTTTTGAAGGTTTCACTTATTACCCAAATGTGATTTCTTTTAATGGACATACGCTAATGGGTTCTCCTGGTCTCTATGGAGGCTATGAGTATACCCCTGCAGAAATGAATAAGCGTTCTGATGAAGAACTTGTAAACAAACATAATGAAGCTTTACTTTTATTACCTAGGATTTTTACAGAGCAAAGTAATTTTTCAGCAACAGTTGCAGATCCATCTTGGTCTAACTATAACGTATTTACAGATTTAACAATATTCAAAGATTATGACAAAATAAAAGCTTATCAAACCATGGAGCGTTACAATGAAGCTTGGTTTAAAAAGCATCCTGAAAGTCAGAAATATGATTCCACAGAAGAGATTCTTCATAGAAATCTTATTTTCTTTAGCTTATTCAGAGAAGTTCCTGTTTTTTTAAGAGAACTTTTGTACAATCATAGTGTTTATTGGAGTTCCAATACAGAAGCTAAAGGTTTTCGTGTTATAATGGACAGCTATGCAGTTTTAGATTTATTAAATGACCTAACAGACTTCAATAATGAAAAGTCCAGTTATATCGTTATAGCTAATGAATTAACACATGAAAATTATTTTTTTCAAGCTCCAGAGTATAAACCTGTAGAGAAAGTAACCGACAGAGGAACTTCTAAGTTTAAAAACGATGCAGCCTATCATACAGAAATGGCAACTATGAAAATGCTAGGAAAATGGATTAATTATTTAAAAGAAAATGGAGTATATGATAATACTAGAATTATCTTAACTTCAGATCATGGAAACTTAGGAATAGAAGATTGCTTTGATAATAATGCAGAATTAGACAATGCCGTAGCTGGAAATCAATACAAAGGAAGGGGGCATTATCACTGTCTGCTCATTGTAAAAGATTTCAACAGTACAGGCAATGTTAAAATAGATAATACATTTATGACAAATGCAGATGTTCCATCTTTGCTGTTAAAAGATATTGTTGAACAACCGAAAAACCCTTTCACAAATAAATCAATACCTCTAAACACAGAGGAAATAAAAAAGGATGGAGTGTTTATAACTACATGTGATGCTCACCAAGCTGGCTGGAATGGAAAATACACTTTTTCTATAAAGGAAAATGAATGGTGGCATGTAAAAGACAATATTTTTGAATCTAAAAACTGGACTCAAAAATCCCCATTCAACTCAAATAATTAATGCAGGAGAATACAATGAATACATTTTTATTTCTTTATATAGATCCAGGTACAGGAAGCATGTTGTTCTCTATCCTTATTGGAGCAACGGCAACTTTGTTTTTTCTTGCAAAGGCAGCAATCCTAAAACTAAAAGTCTTTTTTTCGGGAAAAAAGAATGGAGTTGTAACAGACACATCTTACCAAAAATATGTAATTTACAGTGAAGGCAAACAGTACTGGAATGTGTTTAAGCCTGTTGTCGAAGAATTTGAAAAAAGAGGTATTACCCTCACCTATTATACATCATCAAAAGATGATCCTGCACTTGATGCAGGTTATAGTCATATAAAGTGTGAATACATCGGAGAAGGAAATGCAGCATTCGCAAAACTGAATCTTCTTTCTGCAGGTTTCGTGCTTATGACGACTCCAGGACTACAAGTTTACCAGCTTAAGAGAAGCCGTAAAGTTTCACACTACTCTCATATAGTCCACATGCCTAACGATGCTACAACATACAGACTTTTCGGATTGGATTTCTTTGATTCAGTTCTTCTTACAGGAGATTATCAGGGAGAAGACATTAGGCTTTTAGAGCAGCAGAGGAATATAAAGCAAAAGGAACTTGTAACTGTAGGCTGTACGTATCTTGATGTTCTTTCTGAACGCATAAAAACTATACCAGAAGAAGAAGACCATATTTTTACAGTACTCGTATCACCTTCATGGGGAGAAACTGCACTGCTGAAAAAATATGGAGAAAAACTTCTTGATCCTCTTGTAAAAACAGGCTGGAGAATAATCGTCCGCCCTCACCCACAGTCAAAAAAATCAGAAGCAGATATGCTAGATACACTTCAAAAGCGTTATGCCGAAGACAAAAATCTTGAATGGGATTTTGAAAGAGAAAATATATATGCAATGAAAAAAGCAGACATAATGATTTCCGACTTTTCAGGAATAATATTTGACTATTCATTCCTATGTGATAAGCCAGTTATGTATGTAAACGCAAATCTAGACTTACTTCCTTATGATGCATGGGATTTAAAAAAGCCACTGTGGCAATTTGAAATACTTAAGAAAATGGGAATTGAACTAAAAGAAGAGCAGTTTGCTTCTATAAAAGACGTAATACAGTCTGCAAGCGACAGTCCAGAACTTGCTCAGGGACGCAGAGATGCAAAAGCACAGGCATGGATGCATATAGGAGAAAGCGGAAAGCTCGTTGCAGATTACATGATCAATAAGGTGGAAAATTCATGAGTAAGACAGTATATTTAGGAATGACAGGAGATATAATTCATCCTGGAATAATCAACATAATCAACGAAGGTGCAAAACACGGAGAGCTTATGGTAGGACTGTTGACAGACACTGCAATAGTCACACATAAAAGACTTCCATACCTTACATACGAACAGAGAAAGGCTGTTATTGAAAACATAAAAGGTGTAAGTAAAGTTGTTCCACAGGAAGAATGGAGTTACGTTCCAAATCTTAGGAAATACAAGCCAAATTTTATCATTCATGGGGATGACTGGAAAACAAACTATCTTAGCAAAATCCGCGATGAAGTTTACGAAGTTATGAAGGAATGGAATGGAGAGGTAATCGAAATTCCATACACACAAGGCATAAACTCATCCCTACTTGCAGAAAACGCAAAATCTATAGGAACAACTCCTGACGTACGAAGAGCAACACTCAGACGACTTATAGCTGCAAAACCAATAGTGCGAATCATGGAAGCACATTCGGGATTAAGCGGTCTTATTGTTGAAAATGAATCTGTCATGAAAGATGATGGACTTCACACCTTTGACGGAATGTGGTCATCATCACTTACAGACTCTACAGATAAAGGAAAACCTGACATTGAGGCTGTAGACCTTACAACAAGAATGCAGTCATTAACAGATATTCTTGAATGCACAACAAAACCTATCATCTATGACGGTGATACAGGTGGCATTCCTGAACATTTCGTGTTTACAGTACGCACACTGGAAAGAAATGGTGTAAGTGCAGTAATCATAGAAGATAAGAAAGGGCTTAAGAAAAACAGTCTCTTTGGCACAGAAGCAAAGCAGGAACTTGCCTCCGAAGAAGAGTTCTGTCATAAAATTGCAGAAGGCAAAAAAGCTCAGATAACAAAAGATTTCATGATTATTGCCCGCATAGAAGAAATAATTGCAGGACGCTCTGTAGATGAAGCACTTACAAAGGCATTTGCTGCTGTAAAGGCAGGAGCAGACGGAATCATGATTCATTCAAAAGATAAATCAGGAAGCGATATAAAAGAATTCTGTGAGAGATTCAGAAAGGAATACAAAAGCGTACCTCTTGTTCTTGTTCCTACTACATATAATCAGTTTACAGAAAAAGAGCTTTGTGCTTGGGGAGCAAATATAATAATCTACGCAAACCACATGCTCCGAGCTGCATATCCTGCAATGGAAAAATGTGCACAGGAAATACTAAAGGCAGAACGTTCTCTTGAAGTGAACGACATCTGTATGCCGATAAAGCAGATTCTGGAACTTATTCCAGGTACAAAATAAGGACATAAAAATGATAAAGCCAGAAACATTTTATAACGAACTGATACAGCACGGCACAGATTTTTTTACAGGCGTACCAGATTCACTCTTAAAGAATTTCTGTGCATACATCACAGACAATGCACCAGAAGAAAAACATATTATAGCTGCTAATGAAGGAAATGCGACAGGTCTTGCAGCTGGTTATCATTTTGCAACAGGAAAAGTACCTCTCATATACATGCAGAACTCAGGTTTAGGAAATGTAGTAAATCCAATTCTTTCACTTGCAGATCCTGATGTATACTCAATACCTTGCATACTGGTTGTAGGCTGGAGAGGTGAACCGGGTGTTCACGATGAACCCCAGCATGTAAAACAGGGAAAGGTTACATGTGCACTTCTTGATGCAATGCAGATTCCTTATGTAATACTTACAAATGACGAGTCAGACTTGCATAATCAAATTGAAAAGTGTTTTTCCTATGTACGTAAGAATAATGCACCTTATGCCTTTGTAGTAAAGAAAGGAACTTTTGATGATTACAAACTAAAAAACAACATAGCAGTTGCTGCAGAAATGACAAGAGAAGAAGCTCTTGAAAACATAATGCTTTCAGCTCCGCAAAATGCAGCATTTGTTTCTACTACAGGCATGGCCAGCCGAGAACTTTTTGAACTTCGCGTAAAACATGGGCAGGGACATGAAAAAGACTTTCTTACAGTAGGAAGCATGGGACACGCCTCTCAGATTGCACTTTCTATTGCATTGCAGAAAAAAGAGCGCAAAGTTTACTGTATTGACGGAGACGGAGCAGCCCTTATGCATTTAGGTGGAATGGCAATAATTGCTAGCCGAAATCCTAATAACTATGTGCATATAGTCCTTAACAATAATGCACATGACTCTGTTGGTGGACAGCCTACAGTGGGCGGAAAGATAAGCCTTACCGGCATAGCAGAATCTTGCGGATACAAAAAAGTATACAAAGCAGAAACAGCACAGGAACTTGAAGATGTGCTCAAAGCTGCAAGAGAAAATAAGGAACTTACTTTCATAGAAGTAAAGGTAAAGAAAGGTGCAAGGAAAGATTTAGGACGTCCAACTACTACACCAATTGAAAACAAAAATGCATTCATGGAGTTTTTAAAATGATAAGACAGGCAGTAATCATGGCAGGCGGACTGGGCTCAAGATTCGGAAGCAGAACTCAGGAAATGCCAAAAGGCTTTATAGAAATCGACGGCGTTCCAATGGTAGAACGATCAGTTCAAAAACTCATTGCCGCAGGAATTGAAAGAATAATAATAGGAACAGGTCACTGCAATGAGTGGTATGATGAACTTGCAAAGAAGTATCCATGCATTACAACAGTAAAGAATGAGGACTACGTAAATACAAGCAGCATGGGAACCCTTGCTGTATGTGCACCTTTAGTAACAGAAGACTGTTATATTCTTGAAAGTGATCTTCTATATGATGCTGCAGGTCTTTTCGTATTGGAAAATGATGCACGTAAGAATGTAATACTTGCAAGTGGAGCAACAAACAGCGAAGATGAAGTATATCTTGCTGCCGATAAAAATAACATTCTTACAAAGGTAAGCAAGAACAAAGCTGATATTCCAGAAGTTGCAGGAGAACTTGTAGGAATTACAAAAGTATCCTACCCTCTTCTGCAGGCAATGGTAAATCTTTATAAATCAAAATCAAAACTGAAAAAGATTGATTATGAGCATGTACTTGAACAACTTGCAGGAAAAGACTTTCCTATATATGTAAGAAAAATAGAATATTATGCATGGACAGAAATAGATGACGAGGCAATGCTTGCAAGGGCTGAAAAATCAATTTATCCACGCATAAAAGAAAATGAAGAACTTAGAAATGTAAAGAGAGAAGTTCTCTTAAATCCAGGACCTTCAACAACATCAGACAGTGTAAAATATGCACAGGTTGTAGCCGATATCTGCCCTCGTGAACTGGAATTTGGTAATCTCATGGAAAACATAGCGGAAGAGCTGACTGCTTTTGTAGCATCTCCAAAAGACTATGTTACAGTAATGTTCGGGTGTTCTGGTACAGGCGCAGATGAAGCGATGGTTTCTTCTTGTGTGCCCCCAGACGGAAAACTTCTTGTAGTGGACAACGGCTCTTATGGTGCCCGTCTTGCACAGATTGCAAAAGTCTATAAAGAAGACATGACAGTATTTAAGAGTTCAACTTACGAGCCAATAGACATTGCCGCTCTTGAAGCAGAATTCAAAACAGGAAAATACACAACATTCGCAATAGTCTATCATGAAACAACAACAGGATTGCTTAATCCACTTGATGTAATATGTCCGCTTGCAAAAAAATATGGTCTTACAACTATTGTAGATGCTGTAAGTGCTTATGGTGGAATGCCAATGGACTTGGAAAAGCTTGGAATAGATTTTATGACATGCACATCAAACAAGCATATAGGAGGCATGGCAGGAATAGGTTTCGTTGTCTGTAAGAAGGAAGAACTCTTAAAGCAGAAAGACTGGCCTATGAGAAACTACTACCTGAATCTTTATGATCAGTATAAGTATTTCTTAGAGACAAAGCAGACTCGCTTTACACCTCCTGTTCAGACACTCTATGCACTTAAGCAGGCAATTATAGAGACAAAACAAGAAACTATTGAAAAGCGCTTTGAACGCTTTACAGAATGCTGGAATATTCTTGTAAAGTCATTAAAGGAAATAGGTCTCAAAATGCTTGTAAAAGAAGAATTTCAAAGCCACTTCATTACCGCAATATTAATTCCTGAGACTCCAAAATACAGTTTTGATGCACTACACGACTATGCAAGAAGTTTTGGATTCACAATTTATCCTGGCAAGCTTGGAAATATAAACACATTCAGAATTGCCAATATGGGTGACATAAAACCTATAGAAATGGAGAGCTTCTGCCAAGTCTTAAAAGAATACATGCACAGCATTGGAGTATGCTAAATGCATCGAAAAATAATGATTAATGGAGAATCTTGGTGTCGTACTCTAACAGGTGTAGAAAGACTTGCAATAGAAGTAACACAGGCACTAGATTCTCTATTTGCTCCAAATGAAGCAGAACTTATAGTACCTAAGAATGCTGTAAATGTACCAGAATTAAAGAACATAAAAGTTGTTAAATTAAATGTAAAAGCTAATTTTTTTCCAATATGGACTCAGATTTTTTTTCAAGCTTATGTTTTATTGCATCATGGTATAAGTTTTGACTTTTCAAATACATGTCCATTTTTTACTCCTGGTGTTGAGTTCATTCATGATATTTATGCAAAACTTTATCCAGAAAGCTTCATCTCAAAGCGAGACAAGCTAATTCATCTTTATCACCTCATAATGTATAGAACAATTGCAAAACGAGCAAAAAAAATTTTTACTGTATCAGAGTACACAAAAAAAACAATAGTTGATACTTATAAAATAGATCCTAACAAAATAAAAGTTGTTTATAGTGGAGTAAGTCATTATAATAAAGTACAAAAAGATGATTCCATTTTTGAAAAACTATCTTTAAATAAAGATCAACAGTTTTATTTTACGCTTGGAAGTCTTTCATTACGAAAAAATTTAAAATGGATAGCAAACCATGCAGAATTATATCCAGAAGAATTTTTTATTATTTCAGGACAATCTTTAGTAAATTTCATGCTTCCTCCTGAATTAGAAAAACTAAAAAATCTAAAAAATGTAATACTTGCAGGATATTTAACAGACGAACAGGTAAAAGCTTTATTATCAAAATGCAAAGCTTTTATTTTCCCTTCGTATTTCGAAGGATTCGGACTTCCCCCTTTAGAAGCCCTTTCATGTGAAGCAAAGATAATAATTTCTAATGCAACAAGCCTTCCTGAAATATATGGAAATTGTGCATACTATATAGATCCAGACAAACCTGATACAAATCTTGAAGAATTATTGCAACACGATGTAGCAACTTCTTCTGAACTGTTAAAAAAATTCACATTAGAAAATACAGCAAAACGAATTTACTCTATTTTGGAGGAGCTATGATTATTACACAGACACCATTTAGAATGTCATTTTTTGGAGGCGGAACAGACTTCTCTGGTTTTTATAACGAGCACGGAGGAGCTGTAATCTCTACAACCTTTGATAAATATTGCTATGTAACAGTACGCCATCTACCAAGATTTTTTGAATATAAGACACATCTCACCTATTCAAAAACAGAACAGGTAAATTCGTATGAAGAAATCCAGCATCCTGCCATACGCAATGCAATGAAATGGTTAGATATGCATGAAATCAGACTTACTTATGAAAGTGATCTTCCTGCACGTTCAGGACTTGGAACAAGTTCTTCATTTGCAGTAGGAATGTTGGAAGCTTTCTACGCATTAAAAGGCAAATACGCAGACAAGCGAAAACTGGCAGATGATGCAATTCATCTAGAAAGAACACTCTGTAATGAAGCAGGAGGCATTCAAGATCAGATTGCAGCAAGCTTTGGAGGATTTAATAGAATAAATTTTTCCAGAGATGGATATACAGTATCACCTGTAATCATTTCCCCAGCACGAAAAGCAGCTTTAAATGATAATTTACTCCTATTCTTCACAGGTTTTTCCCGTTTTTCTTCAGACATTCAAAAAACAACAGAAAAATCAATGAAAGATAAAACAGCTCAATTAATTGAAATGTATCATCTTGTAGACGACGCAGAAAAAATTCTTACAGATGAATCAATATCCATTGATGAATTCGGAAAGCTTCTTGATTATACATGGAAATTAAAGAGAGGAATTTCATCAGGCATAACAACAGACGCAATTGATGAACAGTATGAAAAAGCTATAAAGGCAGGGGCCATAGGTGGAAAATTACTTGGCGCAGGAGGAGGAGGATTCCTTTTATTTTATGTACCAAAAGATAAGCAAGAAGCTGTAAAAAAAGCTTTACAAGGTCAATTACATGTTCCTTTTAGATTTGAAAATGATGGAACCAAAATTATTTTCTATGCACCAGAAAGTTATATAGCATAGTTTTTATAATAAGGAGAAAAAACATGGACTACTTCACTCATCTACTGGAAAGATACCCAAGACTTTCATCATGTGAAAAAGATATACGGAATGCATACAGCATATTAGAACAAAGTTTTGCTTCTGGCGGAAAACTTCTTATCGCAGGAAATGGAGGAAGTGCGGCGGACAGTGATCATATATCAGGAGAGCTTTTAAAAAGCTTTGTTTTAAAACGTACTCCAGAGCAGGAATTTCTTAACAAGCTTACAGAAATAGACAGCGACACAGGTTCTTACTTAGCAGACAAACTGCAAGGAGCATTGCCTGCAATTCCGCTTACAACACATACAGCTCTAATGACGGCAAGCCTTAATGATGTTGATGGAAATGTGTTATTTGCACAGCAAGTAATGGGCTACGGAAAACCAGAAGACGTTTTTTTAGGAATTTCAACAAGCGGAAACTCTAAAGATGTCATTTATGCCATGGTTGTCGCTAAAGCAAAAGGTCTAAAAACAATAGCCCTGACAGGAAAAGATGGTGGAAAAATAAAAAATATCGCAGATGTAAGCATCATAGTTCCTGAAACAGAAACTTATAAAATTCAGGAATTACATTTACCAGTCTATCATGCACTGTGCCTTCAGATTGAACAGAGGTTCTTTAAATGAGCAAAACAGAAATGAAAGTCATAATCATGGCAGGAGGAAAAGGCACAAGAATTGCATCTATTGCAAGTGATATTCCTAAACCAATGATCCGTATTTGCGGAAAGCCCATCCTTGAACATCAGATAGAATGCCTTAGACGTAACGGACTTACGGATATTACCCTATGCATAGGACACTTAGGTCATTTTATACGGGAATACTTTGAAGACGGAAGTAAATTTGGGGTAACAATATCGTACTTTGAAGAAACAGAACCTCTTGGAACAGCAGGTTGTCTCTATAAAATGCAGAATCTTCCAGAAAACTTCCTGCTCCTATGTGGAGACACAATTTTTGATATAGATTTCAAGAGATTTATTGCATTTCATACAGAACATGATGCAGATGCAAGCCTAATTTCTCATCCGAACAGCCACCCTTATGACAGCTCACTTCTTGTAACAGAAACACTTTCTCCTCAGACGGTTGGAGGAATGCCCGTAGACACACACAGAGTAATACAGTGGCTGAATAAAGAAGATGACCGGCTATGGTATAAAAATCGTGTAAATGCAGGAATAGAAATAATATCATCCCGTTTGCTTGAAAAGGCAAAGACTCACATAACAAAAGACAAGGTAGACTTGGATAGAGATATTTTAAAGCCTCATGTCGCAGACGGAAAGATATTTGCTTATGATACTCCCGAATACATTAAGGACATGGGAACTCCAGACCGCTATCACGCAGTAGAAGAAGATATTCAGAAAGGACTTGTTCTACAGAGAAATTTGAGTAGCCCTCAAAAAGCCGTATTTCTTGACAGAGATGGAACCATAAACAAAGACGTAGGATTCCTTACAGATATTAATAACCTTGAACTTATTGACGGGGCTGCAGAAGCCATAAAAAAAATAAACAATTCAGGATATCTTGCCATCATCGTTACAAATCAGCCAGTTATAGCAAGAGGAGACATTACATTTGAACAGTTGCAGGCAATAAATAACAAACTAGAGACACTTCTTGGAAAAGAAGGAGCTTACATAGACGCACTGTATTTCTGTCCACACCATACAGATAAGGGCTTTGCAGGAGAACGTCCTGAATATAAGACAGAGTGCAATTGCAGAAAACCCAAGCCTGGAATGATAGAAAACGCATGCAAAGATTTTAATATTGATGCATCACAGTCTTTTATGGTAGGCGACAGCCAGAGGGATATAGAATGTGGAACAAACGCAGGCTGTAAGAAATCGGTACAGGTATCACAATCATATACACTTTTGGATTTTGTACGAGAATATCTATAAGCTTCCTATAGAATGTAGAAAATATTCTATCATGTATAATTATTGTAATAATTCTTGTTATTATATATAATTCCATCATGAAAGTAGCAATTGTACATGACTGGCTTACTAACTACGGAGGTGCAGAAACCTTTGTTGAATTATGGCTTAGGATGTACCCTCAGGCAGATATTTTTACACTTATATACGATAAAAAGAAAATGAAAGGTCATTTTGAAGGGACAAAAATCTTCACTTCCAAACTTCAAAAGCTTCCTTTTGCAACAAAACTGTATACAAAACTTCTAGTATTCATGCCAAAGGCTTTTGAAAGTTTTGATTTTTCATCCTATGACTTAGTATTATGCTCAAGCTCAAGCTGTGCAAAAGGAGTCATAGTTCCTCCTCATGTTCCTCAAATAGCATATATTCATACTCCCATGCGTTATGCCTGGGATTTATTTTTTGACTACAGAAAAAGAAGCGGATTTCTCACAAGATTCTTTATGGATCGATGGATGACTTCCCTGCGTCAATGGGATTATATTTCTGCACAACGTATAGATACAATCGTTGCCAATTCTTATTACATAGCACGCAGAATAAAAAAATTTTGGAACAGAAATTCATCTGTAATATACTCACCACTTAATAGTAAAAGATTTTTTCCAGATTTTACAAAACAACGAGGTGATTATTACATAGCCTTTTCACGCTTAGTTCCATACAAAAGAATAGACCTTGCCATATCTGCCATACACGGTACAGGTAAAAAACTTATAGTTATAGGAAGTGGTTCTGAAGAAAAGAATCTTAAAATGCTTGCACAAGGAGATCCTAACATAACTTTTACAGGACGAGTTTCAGATGAAGAACTCAGAAACTACATGCAGACATGTAAAGCTTTGATTTTCTGTGCAGAAGAAGATTTTGGTCTTGTTCCTTTAGAAGCACAGGCATGCGGAAGCCCTGTAATTGCATTTGGCAGAGGAGGAGCTTGCGAAACTGTAATTGATGGTAAAACAGGTCTATTTTTCTCCCATCAAAAGAAAGAAGCTGTTCAAGATGCAATTGAAAGATTCGAATCTGCATATAAAAAAGGATTATTTGATCCTCAGATAATTTCAGCACATGCAAATACCTTTACAGAAGAACGATTCAGAACAGAATTTTTTGAAATAGTAAAGCAAACACAAAATTCTATAAAACTGGTAAACAACAAATGAACTCACAAATATTATCTCTAGCAGTTGATTGCCGAATGAGTGGGAAAAGTGGCATTGGAACATTCCTTGACGGCATACTTCCACATCTTTGCAATACATCATACAAATTATATCTGATAGGTTGTACGGAACAGCTAAATTGTTACAGCTCAAATAAAAATGTAACTATAGAACAATGTAATATAAAACCTTTTTCTCTAAAAGAATTGTTTTTTTTCCCTAAGGACATATCAAAAAAAATAAACGAATGTGATGCATATTTTACACCGTATTGCAACATACCATCAGGAATAGAAATTCCTATCTTTACAACAATTCATGACATAATTTTCCTCGATATAAAAGGACTAACAAGCAGAATAGGAACATTTATAAGAAAACTTTTCTATATGTATGCAATAAAAAAATCAACAAGTATCTTTACAGTCTCAAATTTCAGTAAACAAAGAATACAGAAAAAATTACATTGCAAAAAACCGATATTTATTGCATATAATGGACTTCCTTCATATTTTGAAAAAGAACAGCCAATCGAAACAATTGAAAAAGAACCTATAGTACTTTTTGTAGGTAATATAAAAAAACATAAAGGTTTATCAGTTTTAATCGAAGCGTTCTTGAATTTTTCTAATTATCAGAAAGCAAAACTCGTTATTGTAGGTGACAAAGATAACTTCCGAACAAAAGATACAGAAGTAGAAAATCTTTTACAAAAATGTTCTGAAAAAATCGTATTTACAGGACGAATTTCTAATGAAAATCTATATATCTTATTAAAAAAGGCAAAAGTCTTAGTCCAACCTTCTTTTTATGAGGGATTTGGAATTCCTCCTTTAGAAGCACTATATTGCAAGACAAATGTAATTGTATCAGATATTCCTGTATTTAAAGAAATTTACGGCTCTTTACCAGTAACTTTTTTTAAAACTGGAAATTCCGAAAATCTTACAGAAAAACTCAAAGATGTATGGAATACAGAACTAAAAAATGTTAATATTCCTGTAAGCTATTCGTATAGTGTTTCTGCACAAGAAATTATAGCTAAGATTGTAACTTTTATACGCAAGAAATAATTTTAAATAAAAGGGTTTTTATTAAGACATTTCATCATGACAGAAGCTGAATTTGAACGAAATTTTCATTATCATTTTAAGAGAACTACATCATTTTTTTCAGGTCTCGCTCTAGCATTGGTTGATGCCATTATTGTTTTTTTATGTATAGGAATAGGTTTTTTTATAATAAATCTTATAAATCCACCTTCAATAAATTTCCGTTCATTTATTGAATATTCAGCATATCTTCCATTTATTCTTATTGTATTTTATGCAGCAAACCTATATCCTGGCATACTTATAGCCCCACAGCAAGAAGTAAAACGTTTTTCACTTTGTACCTTCTTTGCCTTTATGGGAATAGCTATGAGTATAAATCTTGAATCCCGATACAGATGGCCCATAGCACTTGCTTTAGTAACAGGGTGGCCTTTTGCTACAATTTTTCTTCCTTCTGGCAGAGAAGCAGCTCGAATTTTCTTTGGAAAAAGGCATTGGTGGGGAGTACCTGCCATAGTCTATTCCAAAGGAACAAATGCATACACTATAGTAAATAGACTATTAAAAAATCGTAACTTTGGATATATTCCAGTTGTAATAATAGTAGATCAGAATATAAACACTGATAATTATGAAGGTGTCCCAGTATTCTATGATACGGATATATTAAGAGCAACTATAAAACGACTAAACATAAAAGTCGCTATAGTTTGTGACTATGATAAGGATATAGAGCAAATAAAGATGAATTATAGATATATGATACAAGTTCCAAAAAATCAGCTGGCAACAAATATGTCTCTGAATATGAGAGATTTTGGAGGAATTTTAGGATTCTCTTCAACAAATTATCTTACTAAGAGTGCATCTCTTTTTGCAAAACGATGTATCGATTTATGTCTATGCCTTATCGCAGCTCCTTTAGTGCTACTCTTAACAGGACTTATTGCAATAATCATAAAAAAAACTTCACCAGGCCCAGTTTTCTATGGGCATAAAAGGATTGGAAAAAATCATAAAACTATAACCTGTTGGAAATTCCGTTCTATGATAACAAATTCAGAAGAGGAACTAAAACGTATTCTTGCAACAGATCCTGTAAGAGCCGCAGAATGGGAAAAAGATAGAAAATTTACAAATGACCCTAGAGTAACTCCATTTGGTAAGTTTTTGAGAAGAACAAGTCTCGATGAATTACCTCAATTATTGAACATTTTTCTAGGAGAAATGTCTTTTGTTGGTCCTAGACCTGTAACAGAACCAGAATTAATTAGATACGGAAAATATGCAGATTACGTTCTTTCAGTACAGCCAGGGTTAAGCGGTATGTGGCAAATTTCAGGAAGAAGCGATACAGGCTATGAAGAACGCATAACCCTCGATACTTATTACATACAAAACTGGTCAATCTGGCTGGATATTTGGATTATATTAAAAACAGTTTGGGTTGTATTAAAAGGTAGCGGTGCTTATTAAATAAATCGTTGTTGGCTTATTGCCAAGCTCAGTCTGGCCAGTGGCCAAACTGAGTGTGGCCAGTGCGCAAACTCGCTTTGGCCACTGGCCATAATCACTCTGCGCACTGGCCATAATCATAAAATCCACTGGTGAATAACAGCTTGTTCTATTTATTCTATCGAAGCTAATTGTATTTCAGACTTTTTTCGCCAGTATTCTTCAGGTTCATATTTTGTTAATATACTTAGCAGGGATTTTGCAAATACCCTATCTCCACAAATATTAGTTGTAACAGCAAGGTCATAAAAAAGTTTCCAGATATCATTATCATTGCCCCAATCGACTATATCACTATACAATGCAGCTTTTTCCAGCAAATCAGAAAAACCTTTGTATGAATAATCTATAAGGCGATCTTTCAAAGTTTCTTCTATTCTAGTCACTGCAGCAATACTTCCAAGTGCTGCACAACGAATAGCTTTATCATTTTGCTCTAGTCCAGAATAATATTCATTAAGCAAAACAAGAGCTTTTATTGATATATCATTTTCACTTCTATATAAAAGGAAGAATTTATTTACAGAATCAACTTTATTCTGTTCTATAATGCGAACCAATGCATTCATGAAACCTTCATCTGTATAAAATTTATCATCCATGAGTACTGCAAGCAGTTTCTGCTCATAATTTTCAATATCATCTTTCATTTCTGATATTTCAGCCATTTCATACAGAATATCATACTTTACATCAGGAACATCCAGACGCAGTAAATTATCATAAGCCCTTATTAAATACTGATAAGCTAAGTCAGCCTCCCCTTCAAGCTTATATATCTTTCCTATAAGATAATCCGCTTCTGGATAAATATAACTAGAATCAACCCATTTACAAAGTTCTGAAAATTTGCCATGAAAAAAATCCATCCCATATAATTCCAAATTTTTATTTATAATAGAAACGGCTTCATTATAATTTTTATCTTTTAATATGGGTAAAATTTCTTCTAAATAATCACCAGCTTTCCTTACTTTATAATTTTTTTGAGTCTGATCAAGAATAAAACTCTGCCATTCAGCTATTTCTTTTTTTTTCTGCTTTGCATTTTCTGCAAGTTTTATTGCATCTCCATATTTTGTAGAATCGAAAGCATTCTGAGCCTGTTTTAATATATACCAATACTCTTCACCAGAAGGCTTACGAACAGAATTAATATGCTGAGCAAAAACTAAAGAATAAAATATACAATCGAAAATAAAAAGACAAATAAAAAACTTACGTTTCATTAGATATAAAGTCTCCTAAGCCTTAAGAAAAGGTTATAAACTTTCCAATTCTTTCCTAAATTCAGTATCGGCATCTTTGGCTGGAACTGTTCGTATAATTTTACCTTTTTTAAAAATTATAACTTTATCAGCTCCGCCTGCAATTCCTAAATCAGCATGCTTTCCTTCTCCAGGCCCATTAACAATACATCCCATTACAGCAATAGTTACATCTTTTTTTAATGAATACAATTCATTTTGCCATCTATCAACAAACGAATGAACATCAAATCCTAAACGCCCACAACGAGGACAACTGACAATAGTAACTCCACCTTGTCGTTTTCCACACTCATGAAGGATTTCTCTTCCAGCAAGAACTTCATTTTCTGGAGAAGAAGAAAGACTTACACGAATAGTAGCACCTATGTTCTGAGTCAAAAGTTCTCTAAAAGCTATTGTTGATTTTACAATACCAGAAATTAACGGTCCAGCTTCTGTAACACCAATATGCAAAGGAATATCACTTATTTCTGAAAAAGCTTTATTGGCTTCAATAGTTTCAGAAACAGATGAAGATTTCATACTTACAACAACATTCTTAAAATCAAACTCATCAAATATTTCTACTTCACGAAGAGCAGTCTTAGCTAAAGCCTCTGCTCTATTTAACTTTCCATCGAGAACTAGAGTTTCCAAGTCTTTTGGAAGACTACCAGAATTAACACCAATACGAATTGCAACGCCTTTTTCTTTACAGGCTTCAACAACAGCCTGAACTCTCTCTTTATTTCCTATATTGCCAGGATTAATTCTTATAACTGAAACAAAACCATTTAAACATTCAAGTGCCAGTCTATAATCAAAATGTATATCTGCAACAAGCGGCACATCTGTGTGACTTGCTATAACACAAAGCCCTTTCGCACTTTCAATATCAGGTACGGCAAATCTAATTATATCACACCCTAATGATTTTAAAATATTAATTTGTTTTAAAATAGATAATAATTTTTCAGAACCTTCAAAGACATCTGTTATTCCTTCTTTCCACATAGTCTGAATAGTTACAGGATTATCTCCACCTAT
>CAMVEQ010000066.1:0-17533 GCA_947166545.1 uncultured Treponema sp.
TGGTTGCGGTTTCAATTAGCCTTTATTTGTTTACGTATCTTGACATAAACAATACGGTTGAACATGCACATGAAATTGAAATTCAAAACATGCAGGGCGAAAATAAAAGAATACAGAGGCAGTTTGACAGGACTACCATTGCAATTGTTTCTGAAATTGAAGAAAAAGACGGTCTTAATAAAGGCAATTCTCTTCTTACGGCTGAGTATGCCAAACGAATTGCAAGAAACATTGGTAAGGATGATGAATACTGTAATAAAGTGCATTATGTTGCAATGTTTAATTCTGTTGGTTTGGCAGAGGTTTCTGGTGAAATATTAGACTTTAGTGAAAATGAAGCCGACGAAATGAAAAGAATTGCCGAAGTTGCAAGCGATTATGTGTATATGACTTCGAGCGGAAAAGACCATGATGCAATGCCAGATTATATGGTGAGGGAAGAGCTTATTAAGGGTGCTGGCGATAAGTATGATCCTGTGTTTGCAGATGCAATGGTTAAGATTATTGACTCAAACACTAATAATAATAATCTTTATTCCCTGGAAAGTGAAAACGAAAAAAAACTTTCCTGCGGTGCATACAGGGAGAATATTGCAAAAGGAATTGAGATTAATAATAGAATAAAAAAGATTAAGTTTGAATGTATATGTTGTACAGATGGCAGTGCAGATTTTAGTGCTCCGTCAATCATTCTTTTTGACTCTTTTGACAGGCGTGTTCACAGCGATGAAAAGACAATATCTGAGTATCACTATCTTGAATATGGGGAAATATGGTTTAATCAGCACCAGATTACTACTGCAGCCAGAAAAATGGAAACTGTAAAGTTCTTAAAGAAAGATGGTGTAAATTCTGAAAACTCTCAAGAAAGTGTTGAACATTACGAAATTTATACTTCAAGATTTGAGGATCACATAAAACTGGTTATGAATGGTCCTGAGTTTGCAAAGGAAGTTGTGATTGCTTTACCAGAAAAAACTATGTCTTCATATATAGGTTTGACGGGTGAGCATTGTGAAATTCAAAACATTGTCATAGAAAGCTCTGGTTTTGAGACGGTTGCAGAAGACATTCCTAGAATTGTTAGCGAGGTTAGCTATATTAATCACATGGAGTCGGACATTAAAAATGTTCAGATTGACAGACCTCGTTCTGTTTCAACGGATGGTATTGAGGTGGAAAACCGCTTAAGAATTACTTTCCATGCAATGACTCTTCCTATGGCAAGTTTAATTTGGCATTGTCCATATATTGTGCTTTATTCTTCTAAAGATGGTTCTGTTGGTGGTCCTGATTATTGTGAATATGATTTAATAAAGCTTAATGGCGAAAACAACGGAAGTAATGATTTTGCACAGTCAAAGTTTAAGATGAAAAAGAAGGATGATTTTTCTGGCTGGGATGTCTGGAAAAAGCTTAATAAAGAGGGTGTAGAATATGAAATTGCTCTTGAAAAGAAGGGCAACAGAATTATCCTGAAAGCTGAGAATCTTGGAATTAGTATTGAAAGCACTACGACAATTTTTGGCGACCTGAATAATGTGTATGTTGCCCTTACTGGCGATCAAGTAGCCTTGACGGATATACGAATTCGACGGGGATAAAATTCTAGTAGCAAAAATTTATTTGACAGCTGGAATGAGCAGTGCTAGAATATAATAGGGGTTTTGGCTGCTAAACCTCCACATTATTAATAAAAGTTGTGATACTAAACAGTGGAGGTGTTTATGAAAAAAATTCTGTTTTGTATTTCTCTTTTTATTATTTCATTATTAGTTTCTTGTGCAGGTGGAGCTGGTGGTTCTGCTAGTTCTCCAGAAACAGGTCGCCTTGCATTTTCCAGTGCACGTGCACTTGGAAGCGGTGCTTCAGAAAAATCAGACTTACAAAATTTTACCCTTAAAGGAAGCCGTAACGGTGGTACACAAAAGACACTGAAAACCTGGTCTTCTTATGAAAGCTTTAAAGGTTCTGTGGTTGAGCTCGATGTAGGTACATGGACTTTTACCCTTGAAGGTGAATATCCTTCTGGTAAGACGTATATTTACGGTGGAAGCAAGACTGCCGAAATAAAAGCGGATGAGGATACTGTTGTTTCGTTCGTGCTAAAAGCAAAGGGCTTTTTATCTAGCGAGGCAGGTTTTTCTGATTGTATGCTCTCAAACGGTTATGCCTGTGAGAATGGTGAACAGGGCAGTATAAACGATGCTTCTTCTGTTGGCGTGGTTTTTAAAGCTGCAGGAGGAAGTGTTGTAGTTGTGAATACTGCACTGATACATGATGGAGCGGGGCAGAGTGTTGCAAATATGATTGAGTGGGCTAATTCTGTTGGAGATGGATGGAGGCTTCCGACTGTCGCTGAATTGAATTTGATTCATGAGAAAATGATTTTAGGTTCTGTTACTGGCGTTAGTCTTCCTAATACAGGTTATATTCTGTCGTCAGAACGTGATGGTTCGTATTATAGAGTTTATTACGCACCAAGTACTACAGTTCACACAGGAAACGACACGGGAAATACTGCTGGCGATCTTGCTAATACTGTCGAGCCTGTATTTTGGGGCATTGTCGTTAAGGAATTTTAAGCTGCTGTAAAATAAAAAGCCGTCTGAATTTATTTTCAGACGGCAATTTTTTTTTTACTTTGTCAACAGACCTTCCTCTTCAAGTTGCTACAACAACCTCGCTATTTCTCAAAAAATATAGTATAATCACCTTATGGCAGAATCAAAAATTCTCTATCATGGAAGCAAAGAAGTTGTAAAGAGCCCTGAAATTAGAATTGTGCGGTATAATAAAGATTTTTATTTTGGTTTTTATTGTACGATTCTCATGGAGCAGGCAAAACGCTGGGCTATTCGATTCAACGGTACGGGAATTATGAATGAATATATTTATACTCCTAACTCGAGTTTACGAATTCTTTATTTCCCAGAAATGACAGATGAATGGCTTGATTTTATTGTTGCTTGTCGAAGCGGAACATCTCATGATTATGACATCGTTGAAGGTCCAATGGCAAATGATACGATTTTCAATTACATTCAGAACTTTGTTGATGGAAAGATTTCTAGAGCTGCATTTTGGGAACTTGCACGATTCAAAAAGCCGACACATCAGATAAGTTTTCACACAGAACGAGCTTTGGAGACAATTTCATTCAAAACTGCTTACGAGGTTTACGATGAAAAATAATAATTCCCTTTTTTATACATGCAGTTTGATTGAATATATTGGAAGAAATCTCAAACTGGAACGTTCTGCTGTTGTGTCTTCGCTGGGGAAAGATTTTATAGCCCGAATTTACAAAGATGCTGATGTCCTTCATTGTGAGCCGATTGAAAAAATAGCGAATGAAATCATAGAAATGAAGTCTCTAACAAGCGGAAACTTTGATAATGTTGCTGCATGTAGGTATGAGGTTCCTGATTATTGGACAATAGGCGAAGTTTTTGAGCGGCTAATAGAAGATATTTGTGGAGAAAATGAAAGTGTTGATTTTATAGCTGAAAAACTTTGTCAAGTTTATAATTCATGGATAAGCAAAGCAATTTCAAATTATAACACAGATTTTTTCTATCAATCACGGCAATATATTTACGAGTGCTGGAAGGCTGGAGAAGTCATTCAGGATGTGGGCTGAGGACTTTTGTCGTAACATTGCCAGAGTTGCAGAAACAAACTAAAAGGGCTACACTGTAGGCATGGCAAAATGTATTATGGTTCAGGGGACTATGAGCAGTGCGGGAAAAAGCCTGATTGCAGCTGCTTTGTGCAGGATATTCCATCAGGACGGATATTCCGTAGCTCCTTTTAAGTCTCAGAATATGGCACTGAATTCCTTTGTTACAGCCAATGGGCTGGAAATGGGACGTGCACAGGTGATGCAGGCGGAAGCTGCCTGTATTGAGCCTTCTGTCTTAATGAACCCCATTCTTTTAAAACCTACCAGTGATATTGGCTCTCAGGTTATTGTAAACGGTGAAGTTGTTGGCGTCATGAGTGCCAAAGATTATTTTGCCTATAAAAAAAACTTGTGGCAGCCTATTTTAGACGCA
This sequence comes from uncultured Treponema sp., assembly GCA_947166545.1. Classification (GTDB taxonomy): domain Bacteria; phylum Spirochaetota; class Spirochaetia; order Treponematales; family Treponemataceae; genus Treponema_D. Next base: position 4,059 of record CAMVEQ010000066.1, read on the forward strand.
TATAATACTCTTAGTGCAGAAAATGACATTATCGTTATAGAAGGAGCTGGAAGTCCAGCTGAAATCAACTTAAAGCAGGATGACATTGTAAATATGGGGCTTGCTCAAAAACTTAATGCTCCAGTTCTTCTTGTTGGTGACATTGACCGTGGCGGTGTGTTTGCCCAGCTTATAGGTACTCTTGTTCTGCTGGAAGAGCAGGAAAAAGCTCTGGTAAAAGGGCTTGTAATTAATAAATTCCGTGGTGATAAATCTATCCTTAATCCTGGAATTGAAATGCTTGAACAGAAATCTGGCATTCCTGTTGCTGGGACAATCCCTTATATGAAACTGTCTTTAGACGATGAAGACAGCCTTACACCTCGTTTTTCAAATGCCAATAAGGAATGTGACCGTTCTTCATTAGTGGATATTGCTGTTATAAAATTACCTCATATTTCTAATTTTTCAGATTTTACGGTTTTCGATTCATATCAGGATGTATGCGTGCGTTATGTGCAGAACCCCGATGATGTTGGAATGCCAGATTTACTTGTAATTCCCGGCTCAAAAAACACCTGTGCAGATTTACAATGGCTTAGGGATAATGGCTTTGAACAGGTTATTCGTTCTGTGGCTTTAAAAACTGTAGTAATTGGCATTTGCGGCGGCTTTCAGATGCTTGGTAACAGCCTTGAAGAAGATGGCGTTGTAATGAAAGGATTGAGCCTTTTGCCTGTAAAAACTTCGTTCTTGCCAAAAAAGATTCGTACAAGGATAACTGGCTCTGTTCTTAAAGTAAAAGGGGTACTTGAAGCTTTGAGCGGACTTTCTGTAGAAGGCTACGAGATTCATACTGGTGTAACAGTTGCAGATGGCACCTCTGAGAGCGAATCTTTATGCCCTGTAAGTCAAATAAAAGATAGCGTTTCTGGTGTGGAAAAATTTGACGGCTGTTATTGCAATAATGTATATGGAACATACATTCACGGATTTTTTGATAATGAAACTTTGTGTAATGCCCTTGTAAAGATTCTTGCGGCTAGAAAAGGCATTGCTTTTCATGAAAATAAACTACAATCCTTTAAAAAAAGAAAAGATGAACAATATGACTTACTTGCACAGACTGTAAGAAATCATATTGACCTGCCATATATATACAGCCTTATGGATTTGGAAAGAAAATGAAAGCGTTAGAACACATTCTTCCTGCGGACATAGAAAAAGAAAGTTTTAGGATAATAGGACAGGAGCTTTCTGAAAAAGGCATTGCTTTTGAAAGTGGAACGGAAGCTATTGTAAAGCGAGTAATCCATACAACAGCAGACTTTGATTATGCTTCGACTCTTGCATTTTCGCCAGATTGCATTGAAAAAGCTTGTGCTCTGCTAAAAGCTGGTGCTCATATTGTGACGGATACTAATATGGCTTTGTCGGGCATAAACAAAAAAGCTCTTTCTTCTTTGGGTGGAGATGTGCATTGCTTTATGGCATGTGAGGAGGTTGCAAAAGAAGCTTCGGTGCGTTCTGTAACAAGGGCTTATGTAAGTATGGAAAAGGCTTTTTCAATAGATGCTCCTCTTATTTTTGCAGTGGGGAATGCTCCTACTGCGTTAGTGTCGCTGTGTGACCAGATGGAAAAAGGTCTGTTTCCAAGACTTGTTATAGGGGTTCCTGTCGGCTTTGTGAATGTAGAAGCTTCAAAGGAACTTTTGGAAAAGACCTGTGCAGAAAAAGACGTGCCTTATATTGTAAACAGAGGTCGGAAAGGTGGAAGTACTGTTGCTGTTGCAATCTGTAATGCTTTGCTTTATATGGTTAATGCTTCTAGGAAATGATTCATGGCGGAAAGCGGTTCTTTTTTTCTGACAAAACAAAAAGACAAGCCTGATATTGGTTTTACGACAGGAACTTGTGCCGCTGCTGCTGCTTGTGCTGCAGCCCGAATGCTTGTAACTGGGGAATATGTTTATTATGTCAGCATTATGACACCAAAGGGGCTGCCTGTATTCATTGAAATTGTTGAATCTTCCTTGTGTGATGGCTATGCTGAGTGTGCCGTCAGAAAAATGAGCGGCACTGATCCTGATGTTACAGATGGTGTTCTTGTGTATGCAAAAGTTTCTCTTACAGAAGAAGCTTCAGATAAATCTGTAGATACTTCAATTGTGATTGATGGAGGCATCGGTGTCGGCAGGGTAACGCTTCCTGGACTGGATCAGCCAGTTGGAAATGCAGCAATTAATCATGTTCCGCGTCTTATGATAAGTGAATGCGTAAGAAAAGAAATTGGTGCGGGGCGAGGTGCAAAGGTTGTAATCAGCATTCCTGCTGGGGTAGAACTTGCGGCAAAAACTTTTAACCCTCGTCTTGGCATTACTGGAGGAATCTCTGTACTTGGTACAAGCGGTATTGTAGAGCCTATGAGCCAGCAGGCACTTCTTGATACAATTCAGGTGGAAATTAACATGCGAAAAGCCTTGCAATATCCAGTTTTGCCAATGGCACCTGGTAATTATGGTAAGGATTTTCTGTTAAAATCTTATGGATTTGCTATTGAGACTGCTGTAACAACTTCAAATTTCATTTATGATACTATAAGAAAAGCTGTTGATGCAGGTTTTTCTAAGCTTCTTTTTATTGGGCATATCGGTAAACTTGTTAAGGTTGCTGGAGGCGTTAAGAACACACATTCAAAATACGGAGATCGCAGAATGGAAATTTTGTGTTCTATTGTACAAGATGTTCTTTACGATAGAGGGAAATCCTTTGTAAAGACTTTGCAAGAGTCTGTTTCTGCATGCATTTCTACAGATGAAGCTGTTAAGATTTTAAAAGAAGCTGGTTGTGCAGAACAGGTTATGCCTGAAATGACTGCAAGGATTCAGTCTTACATGAGCGAGTGGGCTGGAAAAGCTGTTCAGGTGGAAGCTATTGTCTTTTCAAATGTGCATGGCATTCTTGGCAAGACGAGTGATGCAGAAAAGTTTATTGATTATATGAAAGGTGCAATACATGGTTAGTTTTGTTGGTGCTGGTCCTGGTGCAGTAGATTTAATTACCGTTCGCGGTTCAAAGTTGTTGCAGAGTGCGGACGTTGTTATTTATGCAGGTTCTCTTGTTAATAAAGAACTTTTGAGTTTGTGTAAGAAAGATTGCGAAATTCATAACAGTGCCGTCATGACTTTGGAAGAAGTAATTTTCATCATTCAAAAGGCAGAAACTGCTGGTAAAAACACTGTCCGCCTTCACACTGGAGATCCTTGTCTTTACGGGGCCATGCGTGAACAGATTGATGCCCTTGATTCCTTGCACATTGAGTATGAAGTTGTTCCGGGTGTAAGTTCTTTTTGTGGAGCCGCCGCAGCATTGAATTTAGAATATACTCTGCCAGAGGTATCGCAAAGCGTAATTATTACGCGCATGGAAGGCCGCACTCCAGTTCCAGAAAAAGAAAGCATAGAATCCTTTGCTTCTCATGGTTCTACCATGGTTATTTTTTTGAGTACAGGAATGCTTGAAAAATTGCAGTCCAGGCTCATTAGAGGTGGTTATGCTCCTGATACTCCAGCTGCCATTGTATATAAAGCTTCGTGGGAAGATGAAAAAAAAGTTTTGTGTACTGTAGGAACGCTTTCACAGTCAGCCGTTAAAAACGACATTTCAAAGACTGCTTTGATTATTGTAGGAAAAGTTGTGGCACAGTCGGGTGGCGGTAACGAGGCCTTGTATAGCCGTTCAAAACTGTATGATCCAGACTTTACGACAGGCTGGAGAGAAGGTGTGCATGGAAGAAGTGAGTAAAGCCGTTTTTCTTCATGCTATATGCTTTACAAAAGCTGGATTTTCTCTTGCAGAAAAGCTTATGCAGATGGCTCCAACGCTAGTAAATTCTGTTAATTTTTGTTCTAAAGATAGAGACTGCATTCCTCTTTATGAATGGGTAAAAAAGAATTTTAAGCAGAACAATATTCTTTTGTTTATTGGTGCTTGCGGCATTGCTGTTCGTGCAATTGCTCCATATATACAGCATAAAGCTGTTGATGCTGGCATTATTGTTATGGATGAAAAAGGTCAGTTTGTAATTCCTATCCTTTCGGGGCATATTGGTGGGGCTAATGAGTGGGCTTTAAAAATTGCCAGTGCTGTTGGTGGAACTCCTGTTCTTACAACGGCAACGGATGTTAATAATCTTTTTGCGGTAGATGTTTTTGCAAAAAAAAATAATCTTGCAATAAAAGATTTAGGACAAATAAAAAAGTTTTCATCGGCTCTGTTAAAAGAAAAAAAAGGCTTTATATTTATTGATGACAGACAGAGCATTAAAGGTCTTATTTCGTGTGATGAAAAAACTCTTCCGTCTGAAATAGAGATTATTCATTCTATTGAAAAGGTCGGTATTTCTAAAGCTTTGTGCGAAAAGGTATTGTGCAAAAAGGCTTTATGCCTAAAGGCTTTATGCCTTATTTCTCCTTATGAAGTAACGGAATGCAATGATTTTGCAATTCATCTTATTCCAAAAAATATTGTAGTGGGCATTGGGTGCAGAAAGGGAAAATCTTACGCACAAATTAAAGACTTTGTAGAAAATGTATTTAAAGAGTATAATCTAAGTATGCAGGCAATTTCGGCAATTGCTTCAATAGACCTAAAGAAAGATGAAGCTGGAATTGTGGAGCTTGCAGAAAAATTGTCTGTGCCGTTTATGACGTTTTCAGCACAGGAATTAAATGCTGTAAAGAAACAATGCTGTTCATCTGATTTTGTAAAACAGATTACTGGGGTAGATAATGTCTGCGAGCGTTCTGTGTATGCCGCTGGAAGTGAACGGATTATCGTTTCAAAGACAGCTTGTGACGGCATGACACTTTGTGTTGGTATGAAAAGTTTTATATGCAGTTTTAAGTAGGAGAAGTTATGGGTACATTAATAGTTGCAGGAATTGGTCCTGGTTCTTATGAGCATATAACGAATGCTGTGATTTATGCATTGGAAAAGTGTGACGAAATTATAGGCTATCCTGTGTATGTAAATTTAATAAAGCCTTATTTTCCTACAAAAGAATTTATTACAACTCCCATGCGGCAGGAAGAACAGCGGTGCAGGATTGCCCTTGAACATGCTTCAAATGGAAAAAATGTTGTTTTTGTATGCAGTGGTGACGCTGGTGTGTATGGCATGGCAGGACTTTTAGCAGAAATGTCGGCAGAGTTTCCTTCTGTATGCATACAGGTACTTCCTGGCGTTACAGCGGCTGTTAGTGGAGCTGCAATTCTTGGTGCACCTCTTGTTAATGATTTTGCCGTCATAAGTTTGAGTGATGCACTCACTGAATGGTCTGTAATAGAAAAACGTCTTGAATGTGCTGCTCAGGCAGATTTTTGCATTGCAATATATAATCCTTCAAGCCACAGACGTAAAGACTATCTTTCAAAAGCCTGTGACATTCTTTTAAAAGTGTATCCTGCAGACCGCCCTTGCGGATATGTAAAAAATATAGGCAGAGAAGGGGAAAGCTCTACAATATGCACCTTGCAGGATTTAAAAAGTGCAGATATTGATATGTTTACAACTGTGTTCATTGGAAATTCCTGCACGCGAATTGCAGGCGGAAAACTTGTGACTGCACGCGGATATGCGTATGAGGGCAAGCATGACTGAAGTTTTAATTTTTGCAGGCACGACAGAAGGGCGTGAACTTGCCGCCTGGCTTTCTTCTAAAGATATTCACTGTACTGTAAGTGTTGCCACTGAATATGGCTCTTTATTAATGTTGCCAGATGAAAACATAGAAGTTCTTCAAGGAAGAATGACTCACGAGCAGATGGAAACTTTATGCAATGAACGGAATTTTACCTGTGTTGTTGATGCAACACATCCTTTTGCCCGCATAGTATCAGAAGAAATTCAACAGGCCTGTAAAAAAACTTCTGTACCATATCTTCGTCTTGCCCGCAATTGTAAAACCTCTAATAATTCTGCAGAAAATAGCTCTGTTGTATATTTTTCTTCTGTAGAGGAAGCTTCGTCTTGGCTTAATGAACAAAGTGGAATTATTTTTCTTACTACAGGATGTAAAGAATTAGAAGCAATTTCCCGTTGCATTGACGATAAAGAACGCCTTTATGCAAGAGTGCTGCCTTCTGTAGAAAGCATAGAAGCCTGCATAAAAAACGGCATTACAGGAAAGCACATAATTGCAATGCAAGGACCTTTTTCAAAAGAAATGAATGCCCTTGTTCTAAAAGAAATTAACGCAACCTTTATTCTTACAAAAGAAACAGGGCTTGCTGGTGGCTATGAAGAAAAAATTACAGCTGCAAAGGAATGTGGCTGTACTGCAGTTGTAATAAAAAATCCTGAAAATGCAGATATTGATGGATTGAAAGATTTTAAGGCACTTACTTTTACGCAGACTTTGGAACAAATAGAATTGATTACAGGAAAATCTGTTGTGCCGTCTGCTAAAAAGACTTTGATTTTGGCTGGGGTGGGGCTTGGTAACCCTGAGCTTTTTACTCAGGAAGTTGTACATGCACTGCAAAATGCAGATGTTGTTTTTGGTGCTCCAACTGTGTTAAATCATTTGCGAGGAATGTCTTTAAAAGCTTCTTGTGTGCCTTATTATGTTCCATCGCAAATTGTAGAGTATCTTTCGTATCATCCAGAATATGAAAAGCCTGTAGTAGTTTTTTCTGGCGATGTAGGATTTTATAGTGGTGCAAAGATATTCTATAGGAAAGAAAAAAATCTACCTTTTACAATACGCACATTAAATGGAATTTCGTCTGTTGAATATTTTGCCGCAAAGTTAAAGAAAAGCTGGCAGGATTGGAAAATGCTGAGTTGTCACGGAAGAACGGTGGACTATATAAATGCATTCCAACGAAATAAAGCCTGTGTTTTGATTGTTTCTGATGTAAAGCAGGTAAATGAGGTGGGCAAGAATATAGAGCAGGCGGTTGAAAATGGTGTTTTGGGGAACTTGAAAATATATATTGGGTATCAGCTTTCTTATGAGGATGAATGTATAAGGCAGGTGTCTGTAGATGATATGCAGAACATACATGAAGAAGGACTGTACATTATTTTGGTTGAACAGGAAAGCAATTGTTTTTCTAATATCAACCTTCTTTACGGATTAGATGATAGTGCTTTTATCCGCACAAAAGTTCCTATGACAAAACGCGATGTACGCACTCTTATTTTGAACAGACTGCAATTAACGCAAGATAGTGTTTTGTATGATGTAGGATGTGGAACTGGTTCTGTTACTGTAGAGGCTGCCCGCATCTGTTATGAAGGCTGGGTGTTTGCTTTTGACAGCAATGCCGAAGCTGTTGAACTTACTGCCCGGAATATAAAAAAGTTTTGTCTGAGTAATGTACAGCTTGTTCACGGTACTGCACCAGAATGTCTTAAGGAAATACTTGTGCCGACTCATGTTTTTATAGGGGGCAGCAGCGGTTCTTTATTGAATATAATGAAAACTGTGCTTGAAAAAAATCCCTATGCAAGAATTGTTGCTAGTGCCGTTACAATAGAAACTCTGTGTAATATTCAGAATGCATTGAAAGCTCTTTCTGTGACTGATATAGACATAACGCATGTTAGCATTTCTAAAGCTGAAGAAGTTGGTTCTTATCACCTTATGAAAGCCCAGAACCCTGTGTTTATTGTGTCTTGTAATGGAACTGGGACTATGTAGGGAAAAAACATCTCAAAAAAACATAAAAGCTTTTTTGAGATGCCTGCTGTTTTATAGCATTTTTAATTTATTAAGATTTTACCTCAAGTACATAGCTTGTAGATTCTACCGTATTCTTACGGCTTTTATCTTTGCCAAGGTAAGAGGTGCGAAGAACAATCTGATATTGACCACCTGTGAGCGTATCTGGCACAAAGAAGTTAAGTTCTGTAGGCTTGTTTCTAAACAGGCCTGTTGAAGAAACTTCTGTCCATGTGGTTTCATCAGTATTCATCTTACCATCAGAACCGACAGGGGCAAACCAGATTCCGCTTTCATTTCCACCTATTTTTAGACGACCGCCCTTTATTCTGCATGGTTTTCCTGCTATAAGAGTTTTATCTTCCGTGCCAGTTGAAAGGTCTGTAATTTCCGTTATTTCAGGACTTCCATCTGCATAGACGATTTTATCTACAGTCAGATTTGCAAGGGCAGAATCTGCAAGAGGTGTAGGTGCAAATTTGATGTAGAACTTTCCGCTGTCTGATACGTCGCTCTTACCTTTTGCATTACACTTCATGGCAATGTACATTGTGCCAAGGTCTAGCACATTTACAGCTTTTCCCTGTTCAAGCAGTTTAAGAATTTTCTTCTGCATAAGGATTGCTGCAAACTGAAGCATGTAAGGATCCATACCTTTATTGTCTTCTGCAATTTCTGAAAGAATGTTTTAGAATGAAGCCGTATTACGTGTTACTGTTGCGTAATAAGATCCGTCTTTTGTAAAGTTATTTTCATGCAGTGTCACACTTAAAATTGATGAGCTGTTTTCCAATGTTGAAATATTTTCCATAGAAATTTATCCTTCTGTTTTTTTGCGGGCAACAGACCCCGATTGTGAAAAATCTCTCTCTGATTTTGATTTTTTTGAATTTTTCGCTTGCAAAAAAATAAAATAGGAAGTAGGATAAATCTATATATAGATGGATAGATTTTATCTTTCCTTTTTCATGTTTTAGGCTTAGGACTATTGGCGTAGTCTTAAGCTTTTTTTTGCAAGCTGTCAAACATTCATACAGCACACTTGTCTACCTCCATTTCTTCTATCAATTTTACGTCATTAAGATTTTCCAGAACTTTTATTCCAGCAGCCTTTAAAATGCCGCACACAACTTGAATCAAAGGTCGTGCAAAGTAATGCTGGATAATTTCATCTTCGCTCATTCCTTTAATAAGATAATCAGGACACAGTACAAGTTTAGTAATTCGGTCTGTCTGAATCTCATGATTTTTCATTTCTTTGGAATTTGCTTTGCATAATTCTGTCTTGAAGTCAACGCAGTTCAGTGCTCGTAAGAATCTCATTAAGATGGACTGAATGCAGTGTATTACCTCATGTGCTACCGTGATAACATCCATGGCATTTCCATTCAAAGCTCCGTCATAAACATCGCTTCGTATGATTATTTCGTTACTCATAGGAATGTAGAAAGCTGCTTCGTAACAGTTCCACTGCCATTCGTTTTTATCGACAATCTTATAATTAAAGGTCTTGTCGATGAAAGGAATTATATTTTCCATTACAAAAATAGGGTCAAATCTTCCGTTCTCGTTGTTTCTGCACAAGAAGAATGACCAGAATGCAGTGAGCTGCATTCCATCTTCTGTTAATACTAGTGTTTCTGTCTGCTGTTCTTCATGACACACTTCCATTTGAATCTTCTCCCGAACTTTCAAATCGCATTAAAAGTTCCTTCAGTTCGTTTACCTGTTCGGCACTAAGCTTTGAAAAATCTCGTGCAAACATTACTGCTGTTTCCACATAGTTTGCTTCCGTTTTCTGCTCGTTCAGTTTAACATCTACCGCCCCCTTTACTTTTGCCTTGGCTTCTTCCAGCTCCTTTACCTGCGTTTCGTCCAGACCGTATTCTGCGGCAATTTTTGCTACAAAGTCATCTGGAATTTCACGACCTCCGTTTTCTATGGAGGAAAGATAAGGTGCACTGACACCTAGACGTTTTGCCATTGCTCCCAATACTTCGGAACAGTCAATCCTCATCTTCCTTAAGATTTTACCGAATGCTGTTACCTCTGCCATAGCGTTACTCCGTCCTTGATAATGTAATCTCCTACAAAAAACCTAACAGGTTTTTGTCTTTTATGATGCACCAAGTTTTTGCATCTGGTTAAAATATATAAATGTTTTGGAAAATTGTCAATATAAAATGTGAATAAAGTTTACAAAATTGTAAATATTTAATAATAAAATGAAAAATAATATGTTTTTACTGTGTATTCTACAGTTGTTTTACGTGGAGTAATACGAAACATTTCGTGGACTGTATAGAAACGAACCGTGGAGTAATACGAAACGTTTCGTGGAGTGTATGGAAACGAACTGTGGAGTAATACGAAACGTTTCGTGGAGTGTATGGAAATGAACTGTGGAATAATATGAAACGGAATGTTTTTGTGATGGTGGTGCTATTGTGTATTGCTATGGATAAGGGAACATTCACTAACGTTCTTTATTACAGCATCTGTAATAGAAGCAATCAGTTTGTTTTGCAGTGTATTTGTATCTATCAAAGAAAGACTTGTTTTGTCAAATAAATCAAGGGGATCTATATTTAGTGCAGTAGCAATTTTTTCAAGCATTTGTAAGGATGGAAAATTCTTTCCTACCTCTATTAATGCAATATAATTAGGTGCTGTTCCTGCCTTTTCTGCAAGAGCTGCTTGCGAAAGACCTTCTTTTTTGCGGTAGAGTTTCATATTTTTTGACAGGCACTTCTGTAAATTGTTCATCTGATTGTGTTACCCATGCAATAACTATATTCGAAGACCATTTTATATATTTGATAGGTATTGACAATTAAGCTATAGCTATGTGATAATTAAAAAAGTAAGTAAATGTTAGGTGGGTAAAACAGTGTAAAAGGAGAAAGTTTGTATGAATACTGTTAAAATATCAAATGAAGAATTTAACAAATTCTTAAAAACAAGTCTTTCTAAATCTTTTGTAAAAGATTGGCTGGACTTGGCAAAGATAGGTTACATACCTTTGCCTGATAGTAGGTGGAAAACTGAGGAACTTACTCGTGTTTATGTAAAGTTTTTTGCTTATTTTTTCTCTTTTTCTCGTTTAGCAACGGAATTTTATTTTACATTCTGTGAAAAAAAATATGATAAACCAACAGAAGAAAGAATTTCTTTTTTCATAAAACAAATAATATCTGAAGATTCTGATATATTACTTGCAGATTACAATCCTTTTAAAACAAATACTCTGGATCTTCTTTTGACATTTGTTGATGACAACAGCAAAAAAGTTGGGGGCATTGATGACTTGTTTCGGAATATTTTCTTGCTGCACAAAAAAATATTTGTTGATTCTCAAGAAGTTGATATAAAACTTTTGCAGGAAGGTAATGCAGTTTTATCAGAGTTTTTTACAAAAATAAATAAATTTTTGTAAAAATTACATAGTAATGATTCTATGATGGAATGTAATTGTTTAGAAGAAATTGCTATGTTTACTTCAGAAAAAGAAGAAGATTTTTTTCAAGATTGGTATATTCGTGCTAAGATAGGAAATCTTGAAACAGAAAAATAATTTTGTTATTTTTCTGCTTTATTTAATCATTTGTTTTACAATTATACAAAAGAACATGAAGTGAATTTAGTATTGGATTGTTTTCTCAATAGATTATTTATGAAACAGTACTGATAAGGAGAATTGTGATATGATGAAAGGAAAGAAATTTATTGTTGCTTGTATTCTGCTGGTGTTTTTTATTAATAAGATATTTTCAAGGGAGGAAACATACTCTCCGGAATGGACTATGTATACCTACGAATATAATTCTATGGATGAATTTTATGAATATTGGATAGAAGCTGCTCATGATTTTAATTGTGTAGAAATTGTTTTTTATCCTGATGTTAACTTATCAGGTAGACATGGACCTTCCGGTTTTGAGTCTCGCAATGGTAGTACGCGATGGTTTTACTATCAAACACTTGTACCTAAAATGCAAACTATATATGCAGAATTTTATGATTCTAAAAATAAATCTAAATCACCACCAAAGTTTGGAAAAATATTTTATCTTCCTGAGGAGTATAATCAGGCAATTGAATATTGGAACTCCATAATAAGAAAGATGTAGGATTATGATATGTTTTGTAGATATTGCGGAAATGAAATAGAAGATAATTTACTCTTTTGCTCTAAATGTAGAAAAAAACTTTCAGAGAGTACTCCAATGGGAATGATTTATTATAAGTTTTGTTGTATTCATTAGCTTACTACATATAAAAGTTTTAAGTTAAGTCTTCTGTATACTGGAGTTTTTATATAAAGGAGTTTTCTCTATGATTATTTTCAAGAAAAGTATTTTTTCATTTATACTAGTAGCTATAATTAATGTTTTACTAATTGGACTCTCATCATGTCATAAGTCGCCACCATTGCCGGGTGATGAGTCTGCTCCCATCGGTATACTGGAAGCAGCTAAGCTGAACAATGCAAAACGTGTCCGTAAGCTGTTAAAGAAAAGAACTGATAAGAACAAAAAGGATGAAAATGATGTTTCTGCCTTGATGTATGCAGCGTATTATGATTCTTTGGATGTTGTAAGAATTTTGCTAGAAGCTGGTGCAGACTTAGAAGCTCGTGATATTTATGGTGGAACGGCACTGATGTGGGCTGCAAATGGTAATTCTGCAGAAGCTGCTCGACTTCTTATAAGGGCTGGTGCAAATCTAAATGCCAAAGGAACTGTAAATGAGGACGGCATAGAGCTTACTCCTCTTATGTTTGCAGCTGGCAGTAACTTTACAGAAGTTGCAAAGGTTTTAATCGAAACTGGAGCTGATATTGATGCTTGGGGAATGTATGCAGGTATTGATGTTAATGCTCTTATGCTTGCAGCTTATAGAAATTCTGTAGATGTTGCAAAACTTCTGATTGATGCAGGTGCTGACGTTAAGGCAAAAAACAGAAGTGGCTGGACAGCTCTTATAATTGCTGAAAACTTCGGTTCTGATGAAGTTGCGGCATTATTAAGAAAACCTTTGTAAAATCTTTTTGTTGAAGGTTAATATGACTTCTGTTCCTGTAAAAGACAAGATAGAATTCATTGTTGCTCTTGTAAGCGATTTTGCAAAAAAGTATTCACTTTCTACCACACAGGCATTCAATTATCTTGATCGATTTAATGCAATTTCACTTTTAGACCAACATTACAATATTGCCCACACACTTGCATTTTCGGAAATGATAGATACGTTGGCAACTTATTGTAAAGACCATGGAGGAAATTTGTAATGTTTTTATATCATGGTTCAAATAAGGATTTTGCCTGCGGAACTTGTTGATTCAAACTACAGCTTTGCTGTTTGTGGCTATCCTCACAAGAAGAAGAAATTTTAAGTGTTGCAGAAACAATTCAGAACTACGAAGAAAAGCGTTCTAAGCTTAATGCAGATATAGACAATCTTCTTGCATAGATTACAGAGCTTCATCAAAAGGCACAGAAAGGGGAGTTGTAATGCCAGAAAAAAAGTTCTTAAAGAAGACAAAGCGGAATATATTCAGGCTCTTATAGACGCAAGAGAAAAAGATGATGCAAATATTTTTATCGAATGTATGATGAATCTTCATGCAAGGCATTTACAGACAGAAATTGAGCAGTTTAATGCTTCTATGGGTGATAGTAATGAGAAAATGGTCGATAAATCTGTTTTGAAGCAGAAAATGGTCGATAAATGGTCGATAAAACCAACTTTAGCCGAGAAACTGGTC
>CAMVEQ010000067.1:0-17245 GCA_947166545.1 uncultured Treponema sp.
ATCCAGTTTACATGGAATTCTTCACAGGTGATCCAGGTGACAACAACATCAACTTCTTCTTCGGTGGTGCAATGGATGTTCTTAAGCCATACCTCGACAAGGGTGTAATCGTATGTCCTTCTGGTCAGACAGCAAAGGCACAGGCTGCAACTCTCAACTGGTCAACAGAAGAAGCTCAGAAGAGAATGGAAAACCTCATCACATCTAACAAGTATGGTCCAAAGGGAACAAAACTTGATGCAGTATACTGCTCAAACGACTCAACAGCTAACGGTGTAACAAACGCTCTCCTTTCTGCTGGTTACACAGCTGAGAACTTCCCAATCATCACTGGTCAGGACTGTGATATCGTATCTGTAAAGAACATGCTCAAAGGCACACAGGCTATGTCTATCTTCAAGGATACACGTACACTTGCTGCTAAGGTTGTTGAAATGGTTGACGCTATCATGAGCGGAAAAGAACCAGTTGTAAACGACACAAAGACATACAACAACGGTACAAAAGTTGTTCCTTCATTCCTTTGTGAACCAGTTTACGGTTCAAAAGACAACTACAAGTCATTGTTGATTGACTCTGGATACTATACAGAAGCTCAGCTCAGATAGTCAGATAGTTAGATTGATTTGATTAAAGGGTTGTCTAAATTATAAATCAGACAACCCTTTTTTTTTCAGAATATAAAAAAATAGGGGTTCCAATGGCTAAGACATTATTGGAAATGAAAAATATTACCAAGTTGTTTCCTGGCGTAAAAGCTTTGGATAATGTAAATCTTACTGTAGAAGAAGGTGAGATTCACGCAATCTGCGGTGAAAACGGTGCAGGTAAGTCAACTTTGATGAATGTTCTGAGTGGTATTTATCCATATGGAACATATTCTGGTGATATTGTTTATGATGGTGAAATTTGTAAATTCCAGACTATAAAGGACAGCGAAGCAAAAGGAATAGTCATAATCCATCAGGAACTTGCGCTTGTTCCTCTCCTTACAATTGGTGAAAACATGTTCCTCGGAAATGAACGGGGAAGCAAAGCAAAAATCAACTGGTCCGAAACATTCGATAAAGCAGATGAGCTTTTGAAAATGGTAGGTTTGAAGGATTCTTCAAAAACTCTGGTAAAGGATATTGGTGTCGGAAAACAGCAGCTTGTAGAGATTGCAAAGGCACTTGGAAAAAATGTACGGCTTCTTATTTTGGACGAGCCGACTGCATCTTTAAACGATACAGAAGCAAAGCATCTTCTTGATTTGCTCCTTGCGTTCAAGAAGCAGGGAATGACTTCAATCATTATTTCACATAAATTGAATGAAGTTTCTTATGTTGCTGATAAGATTACCGTTATTCGTGACGGTACTTCTATTACATCACTTGATAAAGCAAAAGATAGTTTTACTGAAGATACAATTATTTCGGCCATGGTAGGACGAAGTCTTACTGACCGATTCCCTAAACGTGAACCTCATATTGGTGAGGTTTGTTTTGAAGTTAAAGACTGGTGTGTTGACCATCCTGTATTTGATGGAATTAAGGTTTGCGACCATATTAATTTCAATTTGCGAAAGGGTGAAGTTCTTGGAATTTCTGGTCTTATGGGTGCAGGACGAACTGAGCTTGCAATGAGCATTTTCGGACGTTCTTACGGAACAAATATCCGTGGCCGCATCTTCAAGGACGGAAAAGAAGTTTCTTTCCCAAATGTAAAGTCTGCTATTAAGGCAGGACTTGCATACGTTACAGAAGACCGTAAAGGTAACGGTCTTATTCTTACCGAGTCAATCTGTCAGAATACAACTTCTGCAAAACCAGAAAAGATTTCTAAGCATGGAGTCATTGACTTTGACAAGGAACGCGAGTTTGCTAAATTCTATGTCAAGGAAATGCATACAAAATGTGCTACCGTTATGGAAGACGTTGGTAATCTTTCGGGTGGAAACATGCAGAAAGTTCTTTTGGGTAAATGGCTTTTTGCAGAGCCGGACATCCTTATTCTGGATGAACCGACACGCGGTATTGACGTTGGTGCAAAGTATGAAATCTACTGTATCATAAACCGTATGGTTGCCGAAGGTAAGTCTGTAATCATGATTTCTTCCGAAATGCCTGAGATTCTTGGTATGTGTGACCGAATCTATGTCATGAATGAGGGTAAGATGATTGCTGAGATGGATGGACGAACAGCAACTCAGGAAAAGATTATGGCAGAAATCATCAATTCTGGTAAAAATGACAATTTAGGAAATAATGGAGAATAATATGGCAAATACAAATAAGTCATCATCCTTGGATTCAGCTGTAAGAGCAGTAAAATCTGTTTTCAAGGGAAACACAATGATTTTCGTCCTTGTGGGCGTAATGCTTTTGTTCGAATTTTTGATTAGTGCTCATTCAGGTGGAAATTCCCATTTGTTTGCTCCTGCAAATATTACGAACATTATCCGTCAGAATGCTTATGTAGCTATTTTGGCAACAGGTATGCTGCTTTGTATTCTTACTGGTGGTAACATTGATTTGTCTGTTGGTTCTGTAGTTGCACTTGTTGGTGCACTTGCAGGTGTATTTATTGTAAATCTTGGAATGCCTGTTTGGCTTGCAATTTGTCTTTGTCTTATCATTGGTACATTGATTGGTGCTTTCCACGGATTCTTCATTGCATTCGTTCATATTCCGCCATTTATTACAACTTTGGCAGGTATGCTTTTGTGGCGTGGTGTTGCAACAATCGTTCTTGATGGTAAACCAATTGCTCCTTTCCCAGAAAAGTATCTGAACCTTTTTGAAAGCTTCATTCCAAGCGGTGAGACTCTTGAAGAAAACGAGATTGAAGTATTTGGTGAAATCGTAGACAAGCATATATTGATGGTTACAATGATTATTTCAATCATTTGTGTACTCGCTTTCATCATAATGGAAATAATAAGCCGCCAGAAGAAAATAAAGAACAATTATACAGTTTCTTCAGGAACTTCTTTTGCTGTAAAGCTTGTATTCCTTTCTTTGGTAATCTTGGTATTCGGACAGTTCCTTGCTCGTGACCGTGGTCTTCCAGTTATCCTTATCTTGTTGGGAATTATCATTGCAGCTTACGGATATTTCACACAGAATACAGTTCCTGGCCGCTACCTCTATGCTATTGGTGGTAACGAAAAGGCTGCACGTCTTTCTGGTGTTAACACAAACAAGGTAATGTTCTTTGCATATACAAACATGGGATTCATTGCAGCTGTTGCAGCTCTTGTTACAATTGCCCGTCTTAATTCTGCTCAGCCAACTGCAGGTCAGAACTATGAAATGGATGCTATCGCATCATGTTTCATTGGTGGTGCTTCTGCTTATGGTGGAACAGGTACTGTAAGTGGTGCCGTAGTTGGTGCTATCTTCATGGGTGTTTTGAACAACGGTATGTCAATTCTTGGAGTTGATATGAACTGGCAGCGTGCTGTTAAGGGGCTTGTTCTTCTTCTTGCTGTTCTGTTTGACGTAGCATCAAAGAGAAAGAGATCGGGAAAATAAGATTTACCTTGGTAAATAACCCAAAACAAATATGCTAAAACTTGCGTCGCAAGTCGAAATATAGCAACAACAATTTTTTTCATGTTTAAGCCCTGCTTTCATAAGCAGGGCTTTTCTGTTATATTAGTTTTTATGATTAAGGCTCAGATACAGGACAAAGAACTGTCCGAATATTTACAGGTTCTGCAGAACGATGAAATGATTCACTTTACTATGGCAGACGGAAGAATTCGTGGAGCATTGTTTCACGGAACACATTTTGTAAATCAGATGCGTGCCCAGCATAATACGGGAATTTTAGAAACCTACATTCTTGGCCAGGCTTGTCTTTGCGGAGCATTGCTCATCCCTGCTCTTATGAAAGGCCGCGAACATGTAAGTTGGCGATACGATGTTGAAACTTCACTTGCAAAGGGATTTAGCGTAGAAGCTGATTCAACAGGATGGGTTCGCGGGTATCTTCTTACAGATCACATTCCTGTTGATAAGCCTTTGGAAAACTGGGACATGACACCATTTCTTGCAGGTGACGGTTTTATGACCATTCAAACTGCACATCCTGGCGATAAATACCCACAGACAAGTTCTGTAAATACAACTGGTAATATTGCAGATGATCTTGTTTTCTTTTTTGACCGCAGTGAACAGTTAAAAACAGCTCTTACAACCTCAATTCAGATGGATAAAAAAGGTCGTGTAGTTGGTGCTGGAGGAATCTTTATTCAGGTAATGCCAGAAACTGGTGGCCACTATAACGGAAAAGAAAAATTAGGTGCTCAAATAAACACAGCATCTAACCAGGAGCAAAATGAAATTCTTATAGAAGAAATTGAGAATGTATACAGAGCCGCTCCTTCTTTGGGAACCTGGTTCAGTCAGGGACATTCTCATGAAGAATTTTTGCAGAAAAACTTTGGTGCGTTTAACCCTATTGTTGCTGTACATCGTGATATTATTTATGACTGTCCTTGTTCTAAAGACTTTTTTGTTCGCTTCTTAAAAGGTATGTCTGAAAAAGATAAAGCGGACTTAAAAAATAAAAACGAAACTCTTGAATTACGCTGTCAGAATTGCGGCTCTGTATATCATGTTGAACCAACTGAATTCTAAGCTGAAAAAACATATACCGGCTTTAATTTCTTTGTGGCGAAAGAATGCGGACGGTTCAAATCTTTCTAATAAAGAACTTTCTGCCGTCTCCAATTCTCTTCTGGCACTACAAAGAGGGCTTACTGGAAACCGTGAATTAGCTGGAGCTGGCTACATGGACAGCTCTAACTATTTGGGAGCCTATCTTTTATATTATTGGCCAGTTTCCTACATGCAGATTTCTTTAGAAGCAAATGCTTTGAAACCGTTTGTAAAAAATGCACCTCTTCGCATTTTGGATATTGGCTCAGGTCCAGCTCCAGCTTCTGCTGCTTTGTGCGATGCTTTTTTTGTAAAAGACATAACTCTTGTAGATTCGTCAAAAAAAGCCCTCTCCATTGCGCAACGATTGTTTTCTGCAGAATGGAAAGCCTGCAAAGTTAATACTCTGGTGCATAATTTTGAAACAGAAGACATTCCTAACATAAGCGGAAAGTTTGACATTATTGTGTTAAGTCATTCCTTAAATGAGTTGTGGAAAGATAAAAGTAATGCATTAGAACTTAGGGCTGAACTCTTAAAAAAGCTTTCTGCATTTCTTGAAGAAAGAGGAATTCTTCTTGTGTCCGAGCCGGCTCTACTTTTAACAAGCCGCAATCTAATTAATGTACGGGACATTCTTGTGCAGGACGGCTTTTCTGTAATTTCGCCCTGTTCGTGTTCTGCAATTTGTCCAATAGCACAGTCGGGAACTCAGCAGACTTGTCATGCAGAAATATTCTGGAGCCCAATAGAGCCGGTTGCTTCTATTGCAAAGCTTGCAAAACTGGACAGACAATCTGTAAAAATGACATATATGGCATTTGTTAAGGGCGATTGTTTGTCAGAAAATGATTTGCCAGAAAATGCTCAGCCAGTATACAAGGTTGTTTCGGACGGCATGTTGAATAAATCGGGGCGCATTAGATATTTACTGTGTGATGGCACAAAACGCATTCCATGTTCTGCAAAGAAAGATGATGAACATGCTCGCAAAATAGGATTTTTTTCGCTTTCTCGCTATGATACTGTTGAGTTGGAAAATCCTGAATTGCGTGGAGACTCTTCTAACTTAGCATTTGGAATTAGTCCAGAAACAAAACTGACAATAGACAAATACTTCGTTTACGGAAGAAAGTTCAACTCTTTAAGCCATTGATACAGTGGTTCATTCCAGTGGAATTCTTGCATGAACTTGTTGTTCATCATTCCAAAACCGTGTCCGCCCCATTCATATTGAGCAAAAGTACAGTTGACACCTTTTTCTTGCAGAGCTGCATACAAGCGTACACTGTTTTCAAAAATAACAACAGGGTCGTCATGGCATGCAACAAGATACACAGGTGGCATTGTGCTTGGAATTTGCATTTCCATTGAAAACAAATCTTTCTGTTCCTGTGTAGGATTTTTACCCAACAGGCTTTTACGTGACCATTTGTGTCCAATGTCTTCCTGCATTGTAACAACTGGGTAAACTGGAATTACAAAGTCTGGGCGCAGGCTTACCGTTGTGTGAATGCCTATTTTTTCCAATTCATTTACTCTGTCTGCAAATGCCCCTGCCCAAGTTACCAAATGTCCGCCAGCAGAAAATCCTATAATGCCAACTTTTGAAGGGTCTATTTTATATTCAGCCGCATTCACCCTTATGAGCTGAATTGCCCTCTGGATGTCCTGCATCATTGCTGGATAGTGATAGTTATTTTGTGCCACACGGTATCTTAAAACAAAGGTTGTTGCACCGTGAGAGTTAAACCATTTTGCAGTAGTATGTCCTTCGTTGTACACTCCCAGATGATGGTAGCTTCCTCCTGGGCAAATTATTACTGCCGTACCACATGGATTGTCTGGAATTGTAACTTCCATAATAACCCGTGTGCC
Organism: uncultured Treponema sp.; assembly: GCA_947166545.1. Taxonomy (GTDB): domain Bacteria; phylum Spirochaetota; class Spirochaetia; order Treponematales; family Treponemataceae; genus Treponema_D. The sequence continues at coordinate 6,525 of CAMVEQ010000067.1, forward strand.
AGGCAGTTCTTTTGTTTTTGCCCATATATTTACAGTCTTGTTCTGTACCGCATGACAGGAAAGTCCCGTAAGTATCTGAACAAGAACTAACAAGCAAAATTGTAAAATAAAATGTCGTACTTTAAATAATTTTATTGTCATATAAATATGCTTCTGCCGCTATTTCTGAATGTATCTTTTTTGTGAGCCGCCTTGTTGCAATGGGCGGCTCATATTCTTTGTATTCATTAATATGTATTGGTGGCAAAAGTTTTATGTCATAAAAATAAATGTTGTTACGGTTGTACGAGAAAAATGCATCATGTTTTCCAAGTCCGTATTTATCTGTGCCACCAATGTATACTGGCTGAATGTCCGTGTTTGTTTGATATGCAATGTGTGCAGCCCCCCGCTTGAATTTGTTTACTCCATGACGAGGTGTGCGGGTGCCTTCTGGGAATATAATAAGATTGTTTCCTTCTGCCAAAGTTTCTTTTGCTAAATCATACATTTCTTCAATGCCAGTCGTGTTCACAAGATATAACTGCTTGATTATGATTGCAAACACACTGCGGGAAAGTCCTCCTCTTACGATGCAGTCTGCATTTGGCATTAAGGAAATTAAAAATACAACATCAAGAATTGAAGGATGATTGGCAACAACTATTTTTGAAGAAAGTTTTTTAAATTCTTCACGGCTTGTTACTTTTACATCAAGGCATCGTGAAAGCTTCATGATGAAAATAAAAAATCGGAATGTGTAAGAAACAAATTCGCGTGCATGCTTTTTAAAATTCTTTTTAGGGTGAAAGATTAATTTGAAGATTGGAAAAGCAACAATGCCTATGAGGATTGCACCAACTCCAAATATCAGGCACATAAAAAGTTTTGTAAAACAACCATATATATAGAACAATCTGTTTTTTACAGGAGGTAATCCTTCTGTGCTGTAGCGAGGATCAACATTTTTCATAGTATTCTCCTTAAAAAATCAGCTGGAGAAAATGCTTCTAACTGTTGCATTTCGTCTAATGCAAGTTTTGAATAAGATTTATCTTTCTGTTCTAAAGAAATTACTGCGGCAAATGCCAATGGCAAGTTTTCTTTAGGACGTAAATCGCCATAACATTCTGGCACAAGTTCATCAGCATAAACAAATAAAATCTCTTTCTCGTCTTCGCATAAAACAGGAGCACATGCAGTCATGAGAGCCTGATAAAAATTATCATCCGACGGAAAAATTACTGAATAGCCGCCTTTAAGTTCACAGGCAATAGAAGCCAGTGCAATAGGAGCATTAAAAACTGAAAGCGAAAAAGCTGACGGTGAAACTTCCTGTTCATTAATCAGCTTTTCGTTTATTGTAAATTCTCTTTTTATTTCACCCCTCATGGAAACAAAGACCTGCTTTATATCTTTGCAAAGTAAAAGTTCTACAGCATCATGAACCACCTGAATAGTCATTTTACTCAGCTGGCTTAAACGTCTTCTAAAAATAGGAGTTGTAAACAAAAGCTGTGGAGCTTCTTCTGAGCTTTGAATGTTCCGAGTACCTTGTTTCCATTCGTCCCATTCCTGACTGCTTGTAACTCCTGGTGCCCAGCAGGAAGGTTTAGAAATGTAAAGTTCTTTCACCTAAAAACTCCTGCCTTTTTAATTGCACTGTTTTAACCCGCAAGGTTTAAATACTAATAAAGAATATGAATTAGAACCAAGATTGTGATGTGCTGTTTTTAATTCAAAACCAGCTGTTTCAATTGCATTTACAAGTTCTTCATAGCGGTACATCTTACTGTTGCCGTTTGCCATGCATGTAAAATACAAAGAAGTTGCCTGTAATGCGTAAGATTCTCCAATAAATTTCTGCCTGTCCCACAAAGGTTCAAGTACATAGACAAGAGTTGTATGCTCTGGGCTTTTATCTGCACATTCATGAACCTTCCGCAGAATTTTTGTTATCTGCTTAAGCGAAAAACAGTCTAAGAACTGGCTCATCCATACAGCATCAGGCTTTGAAGGCAGTTTTGTCTGCTCGTCTAAAATATTGCCGTTGCAAGTGTGTATACGCTGTTCAAAACCAGCCTTGCGTGCATTTTGTTCTGCAACAGCTGTTTGACCAGGCAAGTCTACAATTGTCATTGTTACATCTGAATTGTATGAACAGCAGGCAATTGACCACTTTGCAGTGTTTCCTCCAATGTCTACGATATGACGTGGCTTGTTTGCAAAAACAATAGGCAATGCTTCTGGAAAAGCAATGTCACTATAAAAATGATCAAAAGTAAACCAGCTTTTCTTTTCCTGATCTGGTAGTGAAGATAAAGCTTCGTATATTGTAGTCCATTTATCGCCAAAAACTTTAAGGCCTTCAGGTTTGCCTGTTTTTACAGACTCTGTAAGATAGAATGCACCTTTATAGCAGATGTCGTTTACAAAATCAAAGTTTGCCTTTGTAAGATTGTCTTCCAAAATCATCCATCCAATCTTTCCTAAGACATATTTTTCATTTTTTTTGCATGTACTGTTCTTGCTAAGACGTAGAACCCCCATGCCAAGAGCCATTTCACATAAAACGCCAGCACCATATTCAGAAATGCCAGCTTTTTTTGAAATGTCTGCAATTGAAATGCCTTCATCTCCAGAATTTTCAATTATCTGCAAGATTGAAAGCGAACGCATTGCCTGGATAGCTTGAAATGTAAGAGGCGAAAATGCAATTTTCTGAGCTTCAACCTTTGCTTCTATAGCTCTTATAGAGTCTTTTGTATAACTATCTTTATTTGCTAAAATATTATCCATGGTATAAATAGCATATTACCATACTTAGAAACAATATGGAAGTTGTAGTACAAACTCTTAATGTTCAGCATATTTCTAGACTTTTTGAGATTATATGGTAAAATATAAATAATGGGATATGAGGTTATAGATTTATAATGAAAGAAAAAAATCCTTTTATAGAAATTTTACTGGTAAGTACAGTTGCCATTGTTTTTATTGCACTTATTACTGCATATACTAATGGTTCCAGAAAGAATATTGATAAATTTGCTTCTTATGCCGTTCAGCAGAATACTTATAGACTTGCAAAGGAAATTGAACTTTCTGTACAGGCTGCCATAGATGACATTCAATTTGTCACCCATCTTGCTTCTGATGTATTGGAAGAAAAACCTGAAACAAATCCTGATGATATTTTAAAAAGCTATTCAGATAGAACTCCTTTTTCTAGTTTGGAATTTATGCCCATAAACTCTTCGAGTGCTGATGAGCGTGAATATTATAAAAAGGGCATGAATGGAAAGGCTGGAATTTGGATAGATTACAATACATCTTCTGCAGATAAACATCTTTTAAATTTTTATGCACCTTTATATGTCAACAGCAAAATTATAGGTGTTGGTACAGGCATTATTGAAGTGCAAAATATTTTGAAGCCGTTAAAAGAAAAGTCGAGTCCAAATGAAGACCTGATTGGAATTTTGTGTGACAAAGACGGTCACATAATAGGAACATCTTTTGAGTTAAAAGATGACCTTTATATGAAAGATCTCATGACACGATACGGAGTTCCTTTACAGGGAAAAGATGCTTTTTTAAATCGCATGGACACGATGGATAAAAGCTTTTTTAGATATTATGACTCTGAAGGAATTGGTTTTGGTAGTGTTCATTCTATAAATTCCACAGGTTGGTTTTTAGTTCAAATTCTTCCATCCATTTATTATAAAGAGACATTCCAACGCTCTGTCATGATGCAGTTTTTGACAATTGGATGCATTATTTTGCTGTTTATTGGCTATATTATTTATATTGCGATTTCTAAATGTAAAACAAAAAAAACAATAGAAGAAATAAATAAAAAGTTTACAAAAGAAAAAAATGAAGAAAAAGAACGTTATTATACAATTGTACAGGAATCTTTAATAAAATCGGAAAAATACAAGAATGCAGTTCTTGCCGAAGCCCTTACTATTTTTGAAGTAAACCTGACTCAGAATATCATGGATTATGGTAAAATCCGTTTAGATGGTGGTAAAGCAATAGCATTAGAAGACGTTTTGGATGAAAAGTTTCCATGTACGTATGATTCTTATGTAGAGCAGTGGGCAGAAAAATTTGTAAAAAGTACATCCCGAATGGATTTCATGGCAAACAGCAACAGAAAATATCTTTTAGACTGTGCTTCTGTTGGCAAAAGTGAAGTTGCATTTGAATACCCCGCAATAGGTATTTCTGGCAGAAGTATGTACATCCGCCGAAGTATTCTTTTAACGACAGATGAAAATACTGGCGATATTATTGCATACGGTAACACAAAAGACATAACTGCACAGAAAGAAAAGGAACTGTTGCTTGCAAACTATGAAAAACTTCTTATCAGTACCGCAAACGGCATTTATAACGGAGTTTTGCAGGTAAATTTGCAGAATTTTGAAATGGTATACCATCGCTTTAATAACGACCGCATTATTTCAAATGAAATGAATTCTTTTGATATGTTTGTGAAAGATATGTTGCCCCGTGTTTATCCTGAAGATGTTGAGCGTGTTCAAGAATTCTGCAATAGGGAAGTTCTTCTTAATTTGCCTTATGGTGTTTCTCAAAGAATTAACTATCGCGATATTGAAAAAAATGAAAACGGCACTCTGCGCGTATGGACAATGACCTGTTCGAAGACATTGATAAACCGCAAGCCTTATGCTCTTTTTGTAAAAGTTGATACAACATCTTCTGTAGAATCCGAAACAGCACACCGCAAAGAACTTGAAGATGCCCTTAAGCGCGCTGAAAATGCAAATAAGGCAAAAAGCTTGTTCCTTTCTAATGTTTCCCACGACATCCGTACTCCAATGAATGCAATTGTTGGTTTTACAGATCTTGCCGAACACCATATCGATAATAAAAAACAGGTGTCTACTTACCTTGAAAAAATTTCAACGGCAAGTAAACATCTTCTTTCTTTGATTAATGATGTTCTGGACATGAGTTATATTGAAAGTCAGAAAATTCAATTGTATGAACAGGAATACAATATTTTTGAAATTGTTGAAGACTTAAAGAACATCATTTCTGCTGATGTAAAGGCAAAGAATCATACTTTTGATGTTGACGTTAATTCCATACAAAATCCTAATGTTTTGTGTGATCGCCTGCGTCTTGACCAGATTTTGCTCAATCTGCTTGGAAATGCAATTAAGTTTACAAATGAAGGCGGTAAGATAGAGTTTAAAGCATTTGAAGTTGTTGAAAATGGTACTGTTTATTATGAGTTCCATGTAAAAGATAACGGTATTGGAATGAGTGAAAAATTTATTACTCACATTTTTGATCCATTTGAGCGAGAGCGTTCTTCTACCGTAAGTGGAATTCTTGGAACAGGTCTCGGCATGTCAATTACAAAGAGCCTTGTTGATATGATGCACGGTGAAATATCTGTAACAAGTAAAAAGAATTTAGGTTCTGAATTCATTGTAAAATTGCCGTTAAAACCCGTTGAACATCCTTCTGAAAAGGTAAAAGAAAACATTGTTTCTAAAGAAAATGAGAAAAAAGATTTTGATTCTCATGGAAAATGTATTTTGCTTGTAGAAGATAATGATCTTAACAGGGAAATTGGTTCTGCCTTGCTGACAGAAGCTGGCTTTGATGTGGAAGAAGCTGAAAACGGTTTGATTGCTGTTGAAAAGCTTACTGAAAAAGGTCCTGGCTATTACACTGCTATTCTTATGGACATTCAGATGCCTATAATGGATGGATACACTGCAAGTCGCAAGATTCGTGCCTTAGAAGATAAGGAGCTTGCCTCAATTCCGATTATTGCAATGACGGCAAATGCCTTTGATGAAGATAAAGAAAAGGCTTTGCAATCTGGCATGAATGCCCACATTGCAAAGCCTGTTGATGTAAAGATTTTTTATGAAACTTTACGAAGCGTTATTCAGTAAAGCGGATTTTCTGCCACAATTCATTGTATTTATCAATCTGCTCACCCAAGTCCTGCTTTAATGTACATGAATATGCCTGTTCTGCATCATACATAGCAGGACGCGTTACATACTTTAATGCTTCAAGATTTGTAACACAAGGATAGCCGAATTCATCAATGAACACTGCATAGTTTTCTGGACGGTGGATAAAGTTGATGAATTCATTTGCAAGCTCGTAGTGTGGTGCATCTTTTAGGATACACATGCTGTCTACAGTTGCAGGACCACCTTCTGGCGGAATAAAGAAATCAATAGTTTCTGCCCATTTGTCTGAGTCTACTTCGCCGTAAACAATTTCAGGGTAGCCCTGACAAAGCCAGAAATCGCCAGAAGCGAATGATTTTCCAAAACCTTCTGCGTCAAACTTGACAAGGTTTGGCTTCCATTCATTTATAATCATTTCTGTAGCGTCTTTAAGTTCTTCATCATTTGTAGTATTCAAATCGTATCCCTTGTGGACAAGGGCACAGCCAATTACTTCACGCATTTCATCCATCATTGTTGCATGACCTGCAAAGCGCTCATCTGCAAAAATGCTGTAATCGCGTTTGTAGTCCATGTCGCCTACTTTTGCTTTGTTTACCATAATGCCTGTTGCACTGAGGGCATAAGGAACTGCGTATTTCATGTCTGGATCGTAATCAAGTTTTTCAAGAATAACAGGATTAATTTTGTTGCGGTTAGTAAGTTTACTCTGATCCAATTCCCTGAGCATACCCTGCTTAATCATAATAGAAACAAAATCGTTGGACGGAATTACAATATCATAACCTTTTGCACCGCCTTTGATTTTTGCATACATTTCATCACAGGTAGAATAGCTGTCAAGCTTAACTTTGCAGTCGAATTCCTGTTCAAACTTGCGAAGCAATGCTTCTGGCGTATAATACGTCCAGTTGTAAAGATACAGGGTCTTGTCCTTTTGGGCACAAGAGGTAAATAAAGATGCGGCAATGAAAAGTACGCCGCAAAGTTTTGTGAAGTTTTTCAATTTGAATACTCCTAAAAGATTTATGTGTTAGTACACCCCAATAAATTGGCATATATACTGACGATATATGCTTTAGAATATCACACAGTGCAGAGCTCCAACGGAGATTTACAGTGTGAACCGTTTTCTATCTATATTATGCACTATTTTGTACTTTAGTGGAATAGTCAGGAAATAAAAAAAATAGAAAGGGCTATCCGTGATGTGGATAGCCCTTTTTTGTACGTGTTATGTGTTTATAGATGAATAAATTTATTCTGTCTTGAAGCGGCTTATGTCGTTTCCAAGTTTATCAATTGTACTGTCCATCTGAGCCACGCTTTCATCAAGTTGTGTACCGCTCTTTACAACGCTATGTGCATTTTCAGACATGGCAGCCATGCTGTCCCGCACAGCTTCTACGGAATCGCGCAATCGGTTCATTTCTTTAAGGACCTGGGCACTTCCTTCTGTCATCTGAGCTGCAGCATTTCGGACATTGGCTGTGTTCTTTTCCATTGTTTCAAGTGATGAAACTACACTGCGGGAACCTGCGTTCTGCTCTTCAAGTGAAGTACGTACTGAACGCACCAAAGCATCTGTTTCATGGATGCGGTTTGAAACTCCAGAGAATGCATCGCTAGATTCCTGCGAAGCTGTAACAATTTCGCCAATGCTGTCCTGAATGTTCTTAAGCTGGTCTCCGATAGTCTTTGACTGGCTTGAAGATGTTTCTGAAAGCTTACGGATTTCGTCTGCAACAACGGCAAATCCCTTACCGGCATCTCCTGCATGAGCTGCTTCAATTGCGGCATTCATGGCAAGAAGGTTTGTTTGTTCAGCAATGGAAGCAATTGCCATGTTAGCTTCCTGAAGCATCTGAGACTGCTGATCAATCTGAGAAATTCTCTCATTTACTTTCTGCTGTTTGTTCATTCCGCTCTGGGCATCCTGATCAAGCTGATTGAAAGAATCTGCCATTGTTTCCATTGAAGCGCTTATGCTGTCAATGCTTTTCATGAGCTGGTTGATTGCTGCCGACGATTCCTGAATGCTTTTGCCCTGAGAGTCAATCATGTCGTTTACAGTCGAAATGCTGGAAGTCACTTCCTTGACTACAGCTGCTGTTTCCTCAAAGCCTGTAGCCTGACTTTCAATCTGCTCCTGAACACTGCTGATACTATGTCTGATGTTTGTCATTGAGTCTGAAACAGCACTAACGCTAGATTTCATTGTTTCTGAAACTTCGTCAAGCTGCCAGCCTGAAGCCTTTAAGCCCTGTACCATGATCTGCATCTTTTCCATGAAGCTGTTAAAGCCGTGTACGATTACATGGATTGATTTGAATGGTGTTTTTATGTTTGTGTTTAAGCGGCGTGTTAGGTCAGCTTCGCCAGAAGCAATGTTTTTAACGGTTTTTCGCACTTCAATGAGTGGCTTAAACAGGCTGTGCATTGAATAGGTAATCATAAAGAGGATTAAAAGAAGGAGTGCAATTGAAAATGGCAGAATTGCATTTGTAAAGAAAGCCTTTGGTGTAAACGGAATGAAGAGTACCATGTACCAGCCGAGCGATTCTACTGGTGTAATAAGGTATTCGCCGCTCCAAGTTGAATGGATTATGCTTTCTTTTGGAGAAAAGTCTTTTAATCCTTTTAGCTCTGGAATGACTTCTGTAATCTGCAACTGTTTTTCAAGATCTGTTGTGTCTTCTGATGCAGATATTTCCTTGTTTGCATTATACATGTACATAGTAATGCCGTCTTCAAGCGAATTGTACATGGTCTTTACGAAGTCTGTCAGTTCAACTCCAGTTCCCGTAATGCCTGTAACTTTGCCGCTTGCACCGTAAACAAGGACATTTATCCACATGAAGGTCTTTTTGAGGCCTATTTCATAGTCTACATAGAATTGGAACGGTAGATTTGCATCTATTGTGTCCTGATACCAGTCATTTGCAGGGTCTCTTTTGTCAAGTTCGTATAAAAACTCCATGTTGGAGTAATATTTAAGGTCGTTATCGGAAATCCAGAATGTTCGGTGTGAACTGAAGGAATTTTGGAATGTCTGAAAATCTCTGAATGCCATTTCACGGATTGCAGGATCCGTTGGATTTGCCATATAGTCTACAACAGCAGGGGATTGTGCCAGCTGCATGGCAAGTTTTTTTTCTGGAAGCAGGCTTTTTTCTATTTCCAGTATTTTTGTGTACACGGTACTTCGTAATTTTGTTGCAGAATTCTTTCTGAACATGATTACAGATCCGAACAGGACCATTATTGCTATAATGAATACAGCAATAACCATTGAAATTAGCGAGCTACTCTTGTTGTTTTCTTTCATAGGTAATTAAATCTCTCTTTTAATATTATTTTTACTGAGACAGCTATAAATTGTACCACACTTTTAAATAATTGCAAGAAAACTGGGATGAATGTCGAATTTTAGGGATGAATGTTGGGATTTCGGTACATATAGTCCATTTTTTATGTAGAAAATTAAGATTAAACTAATAATTTTAAAGCTGTGAAGTACCAACATCTGCAGTTTTGTTCCAAAACTGCACGGTATTTCTGAGTAGAGCTTGGTTGGGCTGTGACGTTCCACCGTTGTTTTCTTAAGATGGGCTTGATTTTGTTGTGTATGGGGCGTCTATGGGGATTGTGTCTAAAAACCCTAGAGATTTGCTTCTAAAAACCTGCGATGATTGCGACGCGAACATAGCTATGATTGCGACGCGAACATAGCTATGATTATGACGCAAACATAGCTATGATTATGACGCAAACATAGCTATGATTATGACGCAAACATAGAGGATGTGGGATTTTTGTAGTTTTGGGATGGATATTTATGATTATGAATAACAAATTACTTTTTTATGGTATAATGGGCTTTAAAATGGGGTTTCTGTTATAGGAGAAAATCAGAATGACAGCAGAACTGAATGAAGTAATAAATGAGTATGTTTCTCTTGGAATAAAAAATCAGCTGGATTATGATAAGTTCTATTTGTATTCGATAATCACACATTCAACAGCAATAGAAGGTTCTACTGTAACAGAAATAGAAAATCATCTTTTGTTTGATGAAGGAATTTCTGCAAAAAAGCCAATGGCAGAATTGCTTATGAACCTTGATTTGAAGAAAGCATACGAGCAGAGTTTTATTTATGCAAAAAATCACGAGGATATAACGATAGAACTTTTATGCAACCTTTCTTCAATTTTGATGATGAACACAGGCTCTTCATATAACACGATTAGCGGAAGTTTTTCATCTGCAAAAGGAGAACTCAGGCTTTTGAATGTGAGTGCAGGTAGAGGTGGTAAAAGTTATCTTGCCTGGCAAAAAGTTCCAGACAGGCTTCAGAAATTTTGTGACTGGATGAATGAGGAACGCAAGAAGATTGACTCAAAGACTGATATGCAGAAAATCTATGAACTCAGTTTTGAAGCGCATTATCGGCTTGCAAGCATTCATCCTTGGGCAGACGGAAACGGACGGATGAGCCGTCTTTTGATGAATATGATTCAGTATGAGTTTTTGCTTATTCCTTCAATCGTGAAAAAAGAAAACAGGACTGAATATATACAATCTCTTGCAGAAAGTCAGGAAAAGGAAGATTCAAAGGGCTTTTTAGATTTTATGCTTAATCATCATATTGAAAATCTGGAAAAGCAGATTCAGGAATACAAGGCTTCTATGGATGCTTGAAGAGGAAGAGATGTTGCTACAATAAAAGTAGACACTGAAGGGCAAAAAAAATCGTTTAAGATGAT
>CAMVEQ010000068.1:0-17160 GCA_947166545.1 uncultured Treponema sp.
CATTAGCACCTAAGGTTACATTGTCTCCAATAATCGGTCTTTTCCCATTTTTCTTTTCTTCAACAGGAGGTTCTGGCTTTTTTTCCTTCTTAGGTTTCTCTTTTTTTGGTGCAGGAGGCTTAGACTTTTCCCGTTTTGTTATAGTTGTAAGAGTTTGATAATCAAACATAAACGGGTTATCTGCAAATTTTCCAGAATAGTCACAATATTTTTTAGTAAACGTACGGATGTTAATAAAAAATCCTTTATCTATAGTAACAGAACCATGACGCTCCCATGGGTATCCATAAACAAGCTTTCTTGGAATATAGATATGAAAACAGTCTCCAAGTTTAGGATGCTGAACGACAGTAGATGAAATCAAACTATATTTTGCATATTCAGATTTTAATACTTCTCCATTAAGATAACGTATTTCATCACCGTTTACAGTATTATATTCTTCCGCACGGTAAGCAAAGTTATCCATTTTGCCTTCAGGATCTTTGGAAGTCTCAACAAGCATGACACTTTCCATACCATCCTTTTTGCGAATATAAAGATCAACACCATTTGCCTGCCAGTCAGAATCCCGCTCTTCAACAACAATGTCATCCTTGAAGACAAAGAGATTTTCCAGAGACTTATCAGCAGCAAAAGAAATGCCACTTATTATAGATAAAAACAGACTAAAAAGCAAAACAAACTTCTTCATGTAGTAATCATCGGTACTTTTAAGATCGGATTTCACTAGAAAAGAACTCAAAAATTCATTGAATTGACATAAAAAAAACACCGAAAATACAAATAATGAGTATGGAAAATAATAAAGTTCCAGATATAAACGAGTTTGTCCCGGTAAGTATTGATTCATTTTTTGATAAAAAAGACATAAAAAATGATACAATTTCATCAGGCATCATATTAATAACCCCTTACCAGCAGAAACTCATAAAGAAACTTCTGGATGAGCTTCATAAACACGCTCCTCAGAAACTGGAACATTTGGAAGAACGACTAAGAAAAGTAGAAAATCTCGCAAAAGTAATTGCAACCTTTCCATCTTTGTTGGAACGTACAGTAACAAACACAACAGTACGCACTCCAGAAGCATTGGTAGAAAGTCTTGTATCATATCAGGAAGAAGGTGATACAACCCTTCATCTTCCGTCAAAAGCAACACTCGGAAAAGGCTTGCTTGTTTCAAAAATGCATACATTCTATTCAATGTATAAACTGGCAAAAAATTATGTAAACATGGATGAAAAGCAGGCAGAAGAATATTTTGACGAAACAATATCCATGATGTTTACTCTTATGGCAGAAGATGTATATCTGAACCTGATTAGAGACAAAACAATTTCCATTGAAACAAGACGGGAACTTGCAACCTCCCTCATAATTCTATGGGAACACCGTGCAGACCAGACAATTACCGACATTGCACCAGTTCTTCAAGCTGTCTGGAGGGCAAGAAGACAGCTTGCTCCAGCTTTTGGAACAATGATGGGAACAAGTGAACTTCTTTTGGTAAGCATCCAAATGGACGCACAGTGGAATTTCTTCATAAAAAAAAGACTTGGAGAAAAAGAAGTTTCACAGGCAATGGAGGAATTCCTTTTTGGAATTTCATACGAGCAGATAAACAGACTTAGAACAATCCTTAAGGAACAAGGCGTTAAGGCAATTGGTCGTGATGAAGTAAGTGCATATCTTGGAGAAAGAGTTAAAACAGATATTAACCTTGACTACAGAGACTTCTATTTGCTGTACACAGTCCGCCGAGATAATGCGCGGGCAAGACAGAGACTGCATCTTGAAGGTCCAAAACACACACTTGAAGACTTCTTTATTCAGTTTGTCATGGAACAGAACAAAGAAAAACAGAAAAAAGATTCATTTGCAGAATAAGGTCTTCACAATAAAGGAAAAGATATGGAAGAAAAAACAAACAAAAGTGATATATCTGTAAAATCCTATCACTTTGGCGAAAAAATACGTGCCGTGCGAGAAAAAAAACACCTGACTCTTAAAACTGTTGCACAACAGGCTGGTGTAAGCGAAAGTCTTATATCTCAGATAGAGCGCAATAGAGTTTCTCCAGCAATAGATACACTACTCTCCCTTGCAAACGTACTTGATTTAAATCTTGAATATCTTTTTGAAGAATATAATCAGAGACGTCCTGTATCTGTCGTTCATGCGGGCGAACGCAGAACAATTCACGAAGAAGAAATTTTTTACGAAGAAGTTTCAAAACCACATGAAAAAGACGGACAGAATTCCATTGAAAGCTACATAATCACAATTCCAGTAGGAGGAAAAACCCACCGCGGTCATTACGGACATTTGGGAAGGGAACTTGGAATAATCCTAGAAGGAAAAGGCAGTTTAATTTATCAAAACTCAGAATATGAACTGGAACAGGGCGACAGCATATCTTTCAGTGCAAGTGCTCCTCATACATTAGAAAACAAGGGGCAACAACAATTAAAAGCACTATGGATTTTAACACCTGCCCAACGGTTTGTATAAGATATATTGTATAAGACAAAAGAAAGGCTATCCAAAATATTTTGGATAGCCTTTTTTATTATTCAGATTTATAAGGTTCATAACTTTCCAGCCAGCGTAATATAGGCTCACGCCAGTCATCTTCTGTTGTACCTTCCAGAAGAAAGCGTTCGTATATGAATTGAATGTGCTCCGTAATTTTTTTCTGAGTGTCACTATCAATAGAAGGTTCATGCTGTAAAAGACTGTCTAGCAAATTTACAGCAGCCGTTGGTGACACAAGCTCTGGGGCAATTCTTGTCATCATGTATAATGCTGCTGGAATGCAGTTTACACTGTGCTGCTTAAGATATAAAACAGAGTCCGCGATTTCAACACCATGCTCTTCAAGTTCCTTCATCCACCGTTTTTTTTCTTGCTCGGTGAACAAATCCTGTTCAAACAGCCGTCTGTAGAAATTTTGAGTAAGCGTTACAACCGCAATATGCAGACTTGGCACACACAAATAATGAGGATCCATTATTCTCATCAGCTTTAATCCCAAATTATCAGTTTCAGGCTGATTCGTTGTAGTCATACATTTTTTGTACAGATTATAAGCTTCTGAATATGTTCGCGTTATATATGTAATAAATTCATTTGCAATTTCAGTGCCTTTCCGAAGTCCGAATTTCTGTTGCATCATAGATATTGGTCTAAGCCAAAAGTTGACAAAATCCAAATATATATCCAACAATTCTGGCTTAAAAGGAATGCAATTATCCAATTCATGATCAACATGGACAACTTTAGTCCTAATAATGCCAAACTTCTTGAGAAATTGAAAAAGAAAAAACTTGGTTGCCGCTGTAAAAATGTAACGCCATGCTGTAATAAAGCTCTGAGGCCTTACAAGCAACGTTGCATAACACTGAAGGACACCAAATGAATGTAAGGGTCTTGAGCTGAAATCTTTCATGACTGATTACTTGCCGCTATGATTGCATCAATATTTTTCAGTATGTCTTTTGCAACAGCAGGTTTGTTCATTGTGTATATATGTATTCCCCTTACTCCATTGGAAATAAGGTCGATTATCTGGTCAATTGCATAGGCAATTCCAGCCTGACGCATTGCTTCTGGATTGTTGCTGAATCTGTCACATATTGAAAGCAGTTTTGCTGGTATGTATGCCGAAGACAGTTTTACCATGCGCTCTACCTGAGAGCTGTTTGTTATTGGCATGATTCCTGCAAGAACTGGAACGTGGATGCCCTTGGACTGAAGCCTGTACAGGTATGAATACAGCATGTTGTTATCGAAAAACATCTGTGTTGTCAAAAAATCAACGCCAGCATCTACTTTATATTTTAAATTATCAATATCATCAGCTCTGTTTTTGCTTTCAGGATGTCCTTCTGGGTAACAGGCTCCTCCTACGCAGAAACCTTCTTCCTTTAATATGGAAACAAGCTGGTCGGCATGTTCAAGCCCTTTTGCAATTGCAGTGTGACCTTCTGCTAAATTCTGAGGCATGTCTCCACGTAGGGCAAGAATGTTTTCAATGCCTTCTTTTTTCATTGCCTGTATTGTAGTCTGTATGGATTCCTTTGTATTGCCAACGCAAGTAAGATGTGCAAGTGCAGGAGTATTGAAGGATTGGATTTTGGAAGCAATTTCTACAGTATTTACTTTTGTTGTTCCTCCAGCCCCGTAAGTAATGGACATAAAATCAGGCTTAAGTTCTGCAAGCTCTTTAGTTGCTGCAACAACGCTGTCAAAGTTTGACTGCTGTTTTGGAGGAAAAACTTCAAGTGAAAGAGTTACTTTTTTGCTGTCTAGGATTTGTTTTATGGTCATAGACAATGATTATAAATAAATGTGCATTTGATTTCAAGTAAAACATTTCATGATATTTTGTCCTTGAAAAAGCCCTTGTTGTACTGTAAACTTTAAGCATGCAGCTGTTTTTTCAAATTGTCAGTGTCGATTTCATTCCTTTTCTGACAATAATTTATCTATTTATATTTATGAATGCAAATGATGCCTATGAGCATAAGCTGCATACTCTTTTCATATATTCCATGATACTGCTTTTCTGTCTGGCAGTGAGCGATAACGTTGATTTTTATTATTCACATTTGCCAGATCCCCGTTTTCAAAGGAAAATAGCCGTCATGGCCGGATTTGTTTTGCGGGTATACCTTCTTATGTCATCCGTGTTCATTCTGGAACGGGATAATATGTCTGCCCGCAAGAAAATACTGCTTTTTATCCCTGCCACGCTGAATGCAGTCGTAATGCTGTATGCCCTGTTTACGGATAAGGTGTTTTACATAAATGCCAATAACATTCTCTGCCGTAAACCTTTGTCATTTACGCCTCATGTACTAAGTCTTATATATTTCTTTGTCGTGCTTGGCATTGCAATAAGAAGAAAGTCTTTGGGCTACAAGGAAGAGGGTGAAATGCTGTTTGTCACTCTTGCAGGAATTATGGTCGGCGTAACTGCGGAAGTCGTACTGGAAACCCGAGGAATCTTCCTGAGTGCAGTATCTTTGATGCTTTCGTTCTATTACCTTTACATTCATTTGGAACATTTTAAGAGGGACAATCTTACAGGAGTTTTGAACAGAATGAGTTTCTTTGCGGACATCAAGAGGTTTCCGAAAGACAGCATAACCGCACTCTGTGAGTTTGACATGAACAATCTTAAACTTATAAACGATACAAAGGGGCACTCCGAAGGTGACAGAGCTATAATTACAGTATGCAGTACCATTCAGAAAGCATTGCCTCATTCTTGCTTTATGTACCGTATGGGAGGAGATGAATTTGTAGTTGTCTTCTGTAATACGGATTTAAAAACTGTAGAAAATGTAATGCAGAAAATCAGGTCTGACATGGCAAAGACAGAATTTACAAGTGCCATGGGCATGGCTGAGTGGAACGCTAATATGAGTTCTGCTGAAATATATAATCTTGCAGACAAACGTATGTATGAAGACAAAATGAAGATGAAAGCTGCAGCCGCAGGGCTGTGTACATAAAAAAACTGCCCCGTAAAGGGCAGTCTAGATGTTATTCTTCTATATATTTTTACAATATTTACAGGCGGGCTGCTATTTCATCAATATATTCCCAGCTGTTGACGATTTTCTTTGCTGCTGGAACAGCAAGTTTTGCAAGGTCTCCAGTCATGATACCATCTTCTATAGTGCTTAAAGTTGCTTTTTCCAGTTTGTGAGCAAATTCTGCAAGCTCTGGAGTATTGTCAAGCTCAGCACGCTTTGCAAGAGCACCTGTCCAGGCAAATATTGTTGCTACAGGGTTTGTACTTGTTTTTTCGCCTTTCAGGTAACGATAGTAGTGCTTTTGTACAGTACCGTGACTTGCTTCAAATTCAAATTCTCCGCCAGGACATACAAGTACGCTTGTCATCATTGCAAGGCTTCCGCATGCAGATGCAATCATATCGCTCATTACGTCGCCATCATAATTCTTACAAGCCCAGAGGAATCCGCCCTCGCTTTTTACAACACGAGCTACAGCATCATCAATAAGTGTGTAGAAGTATGTAAGACCTGCTTTTTCAAACTTATCCTTGTATTCTGTATCAAATACACGCTGCATGATTTCCTTAAAGTTACCGTCATAAGTCTTACTAATGGTATCCTTTGCACCAAACCATACGTCAATCTTCTGATCAAGTGCATAAGTAAAACAGCAGCGGGCAAAACTTTCTATAGATGCATCAATATTGTGAATTCCCTGAATTATTCCAGGGCCTTTCATTTCCATGATTGTTTTGCGGATTTCCTTTCCGTCTTCACCACTAAATACAAGTTCTGCTTTTCCTGCACAAGGAGTCTTTATTTCACAGTTTTTGTATACATCTCCGTAAGCATGGCGTCCAAGAGTAATAGGCTTTTTCCAGCAGCTTACAGTTCCCTTGATGTTGTTTACAAAGATTGGTGTGCGGAACACAGTTCCGTCAAGTTCACCACGCAAAATACCGTTAGGACTTGGAGTAAGATGTGTAAGATTATATTCTTTTACACGGGCAGCATTACTTGTAATTGTTGCACATTTTACACCTATGCCAAGACGTTTGATTGCAGCAGCAGCTTCGTAGGTAATTTTGTCATCTGTCTTGTCACGTTCTGTAATGGACAAATCAAAGTATTCTGTCTTTAAGTCAATAAAAGGCAGCAGCAGCTTATCCTTTATGAGCTTCCACAGCACTCGTGTCATTTCATCGCCATCAAGTTCTGCAATGGCGTTTTTCATCTGAATCTTAGACATACGTCCTCCACTTGTATTTTTTTATGCTTTATACTTGGCATGCATTGCCATTGTAATTTAAATCAGTGAGTATTTCTGTGTGATCAGGAAATACTGCTACAGTATGTTCTTCGTGGCAACTCCAGCTTCCGTCTGCCGTTACAACAGTCCACTCACTGCCGTGAGCTCCTGTTATTACGTCATCAGTTCCTTCATTAATCATAGGTTCTATTGCAAGAACCATTCCTGCCTGGATGCGAGGGTTGGCATCGTGACCAGGACAGTTTGGAATTGAAGGATCTTCATGAACTTCAAGCCCCACGCCATGACCGCAATAGTCATATACTACGCCGTATCCGTTCTGTTTGTGTGCAATGTCATATACGGCATTTGAAATGTGGCTAATTCTGTTTCCAGGTACACATGCAAGAATTCCTGCGTTAAGGCTTTCTCTTGTTACCTGTACAAGCTTTTTATGCTTAGGTTTTACATTGCCAACCATGACTGTGTGTGTACTGTCAGAAATGTAGCCGTTAAGGTTTATGCCTATATCCAAAGAAACAAGGTCGCCGTCATGGACAATCTTATTCTTTGAAGGTACACCGTGAATAACTTCTTCATTGATGCTTATACATGCAGCTCCAGGGAATCCTTCCTGATACCATGCAGGTTTTCCTCCGAATCTGGTCATGAATTCAACGCACCATTCATCAATCTGTTTTGTGGATACTCCAGGTTTTACCTTAGGAATTATTTCATTAAACAAATCTGCCAGAAGATGACAGCTTTTTCTAATTTCAATAATTTCCTTGTCATTCTTTAATCTTATCATATATATTACCTCTTTCTATTCCAAATAAATCAGGCTTATGCCCTATGAAACAAGCCTCAAGGATTCTTCCCTGCAAACTCTCGCCGTGTACTTGTCTCCGATCCGCTCATAAGCATCTGCCATTTTTTGCAGGAAGTAAGAATCGTCGGACTTTTCAAATTTAAGATCCAGTGCTCGTTCCCATGCATCTATGGCAAGTTCGTCATTTACCTGACCATCAATATTATTGCGTAATATGTGTCGCGTAAGGCTTTTTACTTCTGGAAAGAACAGCTTGAAGTAGCTGTAGCTGAATTCCATCTTTATTATCTGTTCCAAAAGTATAACGGCATCATAATATTCCTGCCTTAAAACAAGTTCTTCTGAAAGGATAAAGCCGTAATCCATGAAATCCTCTCGGGTAAACCATTTTGAAAGCTTAAAACCAGAGCGTGTCATATTCATACGCTTAAATTCCGCTACAGCAGAATCTTCCTTATTATGAGTAAGGTCAAAGAAGATCAGTTTTGAACGGCTTTCATCGTCATCTCTTTCCATTAACCAGGTTCTATAATCGAAAGACTGTTTGGTTCCAGCCGTATGTGCAGAATGGGATGAGTTTTTATATGCAAAGGATTCATCAAAAAGACTGCGCGATTTTATGTCTGAAAGTGTTTCGTAAGCCTGTACAAGCTCCCTGAATTTTTCGGAATCTTCATGAGTAATATCAGGATGAAGAAGCTTGGCTTTTTGTCTGTAGGCTCTACGGATTTCTGCAGCAGTCGCATTGTGCGGAACACCTAGAATTTTGTAACAGTCACGCATATTTTTCACGTAATACTATACTTTTTTGCATAAATTTGCAATGGCATGCAAAAATCAGTTTTACTTATTTAGAGGGAGACAAATAATAAAATATGTTGTAGAATAAACTCATAATAAAAAGGTTTTGAAACCATGACTATAAGAAAAAGTTGTTTATTTATTGTACTTGCTTTTGTTTTGCTTGCATTAGATTTTATTCCTCTTTTTTTGTTGGACAGATATTTTTATCTGTGGAACATGCCTATTTCTGGTAATTCTGTTTCAACAATTTTATTGGTTATACAGCTTTTTCTCGGGGTCTTTACAACTGTAATTTATAAAAATACAGGTGTAATCTTAGAAGGCTTTGTTTTGTCAACAAACATTGCAATTGTTCTTTCATTATTCCTTGAAACAAGTAATATCAACCTTATAACCATACTTGGCATAATTATATCTCATTTATTTTCTGTATTTGTAATAGCATTCCTTTTAAGAAGAACTGTTAGAATTAATAAAATTCTTCTGGAGTTTGCTCATACCGATTATTTAACAGGTGCTAAAAACCTTCGCTGCTTGGAATATGATTTAAATGAACTTGTAAACAAGAAGTCCCGTTTTGCAATGATGTTGCTGGATTTGGACGCTTTCAAGCATATTAATGAAGTTCGGGGCTATAAATGCGGTAATGAAGTTTTGAAAAATCTTGTTGCCCGCTGGCATAATCTTCTTGAAAACACAAATAACAGCCTTTATCGAATAAATGGTGATGAATTTTCAATTTTGTTCAAAGATTACAAAAATAAAGAAGAGTTAAAATCTTACATTCGTACTATTGCATCTTCTTTTGACTCCCCTGTACGAACAGGAAAGTTTGAGAATTTTATTTGTGCTTATGCGGGCATTGTAGAATACCCTGAAAATTCTTCAAGAGTAGAACAGCTTAGGCAGTTTGCAGATGCAGCTTTATCTGATGCAAAAAAGAAAGTGAGGGGAAAGGATAAGTTTAGATTCTGCAATTTTAATTCTGATACCTTGCAGAAAATAAAAAAAGAACTTTTTATTTCTGATGTTTTACAGAAAGCCATATCTTATAATCTTCTTTCGCTGAATTTTCAACCTCAATATGATGCAAAAACAAAAAAACTTCACGGCTTTGAATGTCTTATTCGTCTGCATGACTTCGAGGGGAACGATATTAGTCCAGAGGATTTTATTCCTATTGCAGAAAAAGAGGGTTTTATTTACGACATTGGTGAATGGGTAATAAAAAACGGTATAAAAGCTTTTAAGGCAGCTCTAGATAATGCGAGTGCTGATAACAAAGCTGTCACACTTTCCATTAACATTTCCTGCAGTCAATTTTTGGATGATACTTTTGTTGAGTTCTGTAAAAAAAGCATTTTTGACAGTCAGATAAATGCCAATAATCTTATGTTTGAAATTACAGAATCAGTCCTTGTTGAATCAACGGACATGGCATTTAAATTCATTCAAGAACTTAATGCCAACGGTGTGAATATTTCAATTGATGATTTTGGAACAGGATATTCTTCTTTGAGTTATATTTACAAATTCAACTTTAAGGAATTGAAAATAGATAAAAGCTTTACGGATACAATCTGTAACAGCAAGAAAAATGATTCATTCATTAAGATGATTATAGCCGTATGCCATCGTTTTGGACTTCAAGTTGTAACAGAAGGTGTAGAAAATGAGGAGCAATATCAAAAACTGCTACATGATGGCTGCGATATTATTCAAGGCTATTATTTTTCACGCCCAGTCGATGAAAAACACATGGCTGAGCTTATGGCTCAGTAAAAGAAAAAAGGCTATCCAAAATATTTTGGATAGCCTTTTTTTATTAATATTCTTCTATTCACAAAATGAATATGTGGTCTTATAATTATATACATGGAAAAGAATAAAATTCTGCATCTAATTTTTCAAGCAATAGCAAGAAATAAATGGCTTGGAATTGAATATAAAAATAAGGATGGAGGACAAACAAGTTTCTGGATAGGAATTCTTGATATTGATATTTCAAAAAAACTATTAAAAGCAGAAGGTTTCCATGTTACCAATCATACAATATTAGAATTTGACAGACTGTATATAGACTCAATTATAGAAGCTCATTTAATTGATGAATCATATTTTAAAATTTCTCAAGAACTTACTTCTCGTATTTCCTCCGATCCAGATTCCTTTCAAGAATTATTTGGCAATATTCCAAATTTTAAAATTCTTGACTATCTTTTTGAATGTACACGACTCAATACAACACCATATCAAGAACAATATTCGTTATTAGAACATTTTGACAGAGATTCTTTTATTAATGGACGATATAAATTAACAGATGAACAATTTAATAAACTTGTAAAGGAATTTCAAATAAAGGCAAAGAATAAAAACGTATGCAAGCAAACACGATATCTCTGTGTTAATGTTATGAGCATTCATACCCCAAAAGGACTGTATGTTCTTGCATATAGAAAATTATTTCTTGATATAGATAATTATCAACTTATATCGGAACAAAAAACAACAATATGCAGTCGATTTAAAGTAGGAAATGTTTACGAAGAAAGTGTAAGACGTTTTTTGGATGCTGATGATTTATACTTACTTGAAGATTTTGACTTACATCAAGAAGAAATAAAAGATGCTGTTATGCAGAATATTCAAACTCCAAAAGAAACTGTTGATGATATGCCTTATATTATTCCGTTAAGTCGAGACTTACCAGTTAATATCGAAGCTGATTATTCATTCATAAAAGCTCAAATTGAAAATGAAACAGCCTCAGATCCTCTAAAAGCCTTTTTCGGAAAACTTACAAAGCCACCTGTTAGACATAAAAATTACCCTTTAGTTCTCATTAACAAAAATTCAAATTTGGATCAGCTCTTAGCAATGCATAATGCTATAAAATATCCAATAAGTTATATACAAGGTCCTCCTGGAACAGGAAAGACTAGCACCATTTTGAATACAATTGTTACGGCATTTTTCAACGAAAAATCAGTATTATTCTCATCTTTTAATAACCATCCAATTGACAGTGTTTGTAAAGCAATAAATTCTGTTGAATATCATGGAAAAACAATTCCATTTCCTTTGTTTAGGATAGGAAATAAAGAAAAAATAAAGGAGTCTTTGAATTTTTGGAGAAATCAGTACATTCAAGTAAAAGATACTCAAATTTACACTGATACACTTGAACGTAATAAAGAACAAGAAATTTTATCATCCAAGAAACTGACAGAATTACTAAAAAAATATGAAGAAAAAATAGAACTTGAAGAACGGCGAGATGCAATAGAACAACTTTTAAAAATTAATAATAACATGACATACCAATTTGAATTGCAAGAAATGCAATTAGAAAATGTCAATAAAGCAATTGCTCAAATCGGAGAAATAAAAAATGAAGATGCCCTAGCCCTTACATATTCGGCTAGTGATAGGCAACTGAAATATCTATATTACACCTCTATAAAATATATAAAACGCTTAAGTGAGCCAAAGAACAAAGATTTACTGGACATTCTTATGATGTCAGATACAAATACAGATGAACGTGATAAAAAGTTTTTACATTTTTTAACAGACTCTGACAATGTTCATCGTCTTTTTAAGATTTTTCCTATTATTGCAAGTACATGTATTTCTGCAAGTAAGATTGGCGTCCCTGACATCTATGCAGACATGACAATTATTGATGAAGCAAGTCAGTGTGATAATGCCCTTTCACTTTTACCAATAATAAGAGGTAAACAACTTATGCTTGTAGGTGATCCCCAGCAGCTTAATCCAGTAATTTTAATGGATGCACAGGATAATCAAAAGCTACGCCGTATATACCACATTCCAGAAGAATATGATTACATAAAAAATTCAATTTACAAAACATTTCTTTCTTGCGATTCTGTCAGTAAGGAAATATTACTCAGTCATCATTATCGCTGTGCCCCGCAAATTATTTCATTTAATAATAAAAAATATTATAATGGTCGACTTACAATCGAAACAACTTCTAAAGAAAAAGATCCATTGCTGTTTGTTGATATAAAAAATGATTGTTCTCATATAAAAAATACAGCACCTCTTGAAGCAGAAGAAATTATATCTTATGCAAAAGCTCATCCTGATCAAAATATTGGAGTAATTACACCTTTTGTAATGCAGAAAAAAAACATTACAGAACTTCTTGAAAAAGAAGGTCTAAAAAATATTACATGTGGAACAGTTCATTCATTTCAGGGAGATGAAAAAGATATTATAATTTTTTCTTTAGCAGTTACAGAAAAAACTTCTGATAGAACATACGAATGGTTAAAAACAAATAAAGAACTTATAAATGTTGCAACCTCTAGAGCTAAGAAAAAACTTGTTGTAGTGGGAAGTTACAAAGATATTGAACGTCTTAATGCAAAGGTTGAGAAAAAGAAAGACACATACTGTTCAGAAAAAACTGTTGATGATGTATTTGAGTTGGTAAATTATATAAAATCAAAAGGTCATTCAGAAATTACACCTCTTAAAATTTCTTCACGAGCATTAGGAATTAAACCTTATAGTACAGAAACAGAAGAAACCTTTCTAAAAACATTGAGTCATGCACTTGATATGGTAATGAACAATCCAAACAAATATACGGTAAAAAAAGAAGTCAGTATAGCAGCAGTTTTTGAAGCAAGTTCTGTAGACCCGAAACTATTTTATACAGGGCGTTTTGATTTTGTTCTTTATGAACGTGGAGTTGATAAATTGGAACGACCTCTATTCGCCATAGAACTTGATGGCAGAGAACACCGAGAAGATATTGCTGTAAAAAAACGTGATAAGCAGAAAGAACTTATCTGCCAAAATCATAATCTCATTTTAATCAGAGTTGATAACACTTATTGCCGACGTTATAATTTTATAAAAGCAGTTCTAGAAGATTTCTTCAAAAGGTTAAATTAATCAATGTCTCTTCATCTCTTCCATTAAAGCAATTACAGATTTTCGGTCATTCTCGGAGAGTTGAGAAAAAATATCTAAGAATTTTTTTGATAGTGTCATATTTTCTCGTGTTACAGAGGAGCTTTCTTCAATTAAAGCTTCTACAGATGTATTAAGTGCATTTGCAATTTTAACAGCAGAATAAATATTAGGGAGTGCATTATGACCGTTAATGTAGTTCCGCAAAGTATTGATACTTATGCCTGTTTTTTCTGAAAGTTCTTTTGGCTTAATATCCTGAAACTGCATTTCTTCTCTTAGGTTTTCTTTGAATCCCATAAAATTAAGAATAGTCTAAAAAGATAATAAAAAGCTTGATTTTAATCTTATAAGATATATAATAAAGTTAAATATGATTATATATAATCATATTTATAATCTAACTTACTAAAAGGAGAATATCATGAAGAAATTGATTATTATGATATGTGTGTCTTTATGTTCCTTGTTTTTGCTTGGATGTACATCAACATCAGGTAGTAATATAGTTACCGGAACAAAACGTAGTGCCGTAAATGCAGATGAAGTTAAGATATATTACCAATTTCCAGAAAATTATGAAGTAATTGGTATTGTAAAAGCTACAGGAGAGTCTTGGACAACACAAAAATCTCTTGATCTTGCTGTCATGGAGTTAAAAGCTCAGGCAGGAAAAATCGGTGCAAACGGTGTCGTCATTACAGACGCAGGTGCAAAGAACGAGGGTTATGTTCTTATTGGTAATACTGTCGTCAGTGATGATTCACAAGCTGTTTCTGGAACTGCAATTTACGTATATCCCAATAAATAATTTTAGCCATCAACTGAGATAATTAAATTTCAAAAAAAGGCTATCCAAAATATTTTGGATAGCCTTTTTTATATTAATATTCTTCACCAGCAGATGATTTCTTATACAAAGAAGCACGACCGCTTCTCTGAGTTGCCGTGTGCACACCAGGACGAGTATGAGAACCGCCCTTTGCGCGGGAACGGAATCCGCCACCTTCACGGTCACCTCTTCCGCGTCTTCGGTCACGGTCTCCCCTACCTACTGCAAATCTGTCATTTTCATCATCAAACTTTTTACCACCGCTTCGCTTTCCACCAGAAGCCTTAACATCTTCATGAATATGAGGCAAAGTTTCATCATTCTTAGAAAGCTCAATAGCTTTTCTTGCAGCATCAGCAGGAAGACTAACCAGACAGAACATATCTGCCATGTCTATTGCATCAACATCACGGTCACGGATGCGTACAAGCTTTGAAAGGAAACCTGCAATCTTACGAGGATTATAGCCGTCATGCCATCCAAGCTGAACATACAGACGAATCTGATTTTCATTAACAGAACCAAAACCTCTGTCTCTGCCAGAACCGCGCTCTTTTCTTCCGCCCTTCTCTGAACCAGCCTGAATATTTATTTTACCGTAACGCTTTTTGCTCAAAGAACTGCCATAAGTAGCAGCAAGAAGGGAAGCAACAACTTCCTGTGGATTCTGATTTGTACAAAGTTCTTCTGCAAGCTGATCAAATACAGGATCACCTTTTCTAAGATGAGGAACAGGAGCAGCAGCAACGCCCTCTGCAATCTGTTCAGCAGAAAGTTCCTGATTTTCAGGATTTACAGAATTTGCATCTGCAGTAACAGCATCCTCTGCAACTTTAAGACCGTCCTTAAGACCAAGCTTTTCCTTTACTTCATCAAACAGACGAATCTTTTTTATTGCAAGAACTTCTTCTACAGATGGAATTTTTCCTTCCAAAAGTTCACCTTTTGCACTGCGTTTAATAGCATTACGCAAATAGGCAAGTTTTCTACGCTGCTCTTCTGGACGCACAAAAGTAACAGCCATTCCTTCCGCACCTGCACGACCTGTACGACCAATACGGTGAACATAAGTAGGTCCATCAAATGGCAAATCAAAGTTTACTACATGAGTAAGACCAGTAATATCAATACCACGAGCTGCAACATCTGTTGCTACAAGAATGCGAACACGTTTTGCTCGGAAGCGTGCGAGAATTTTTTCACGCTGTCCCTGAGGAATGTCGCCATGAAGAGCTGCAACCATGTAGCCTTTTTCGTCAAGATATTTACATACAGCATCCGCATCTGTCTTTTTCTGAACAAATACAAGACCGTAAAATTCAGGTGACATATCAATAAGGCGAACAAGTGCCTCAGGCTTTTCACTTTCACGTACAACCCAGTAACGCTGTTCTATAAGAAGAGGCTCTTCTTCATGTCCTTCTTCTTCTACAATTTCATAGTCGCCCATGAATTTCTGAGCAATTTTTAATATAGGAGCTGGAATTGTTGCACTGAACAAAAGGACACGGCAGTTTGGATTTGCAGATGAAAAGATATTTTCAATATCATCAACAAAGCCCATATCGAGCATTTCATCGCCTTCGTCAAGAATAAAATAGTCAATCTTGTCAATTTTCAAAACACCGCGGTCAATCAAATCCTGAACACGACCTGGAGTACCAACTACAATTTCAACACCGCGTTTAAGGCTGCGCATCTGCTCGCCCATTGAAGCACCGCCATAAACTACAGCTGTGCGTGGGTATTTTCCAGTTGTAAAGGATGCCATTTCTGTGCATGTCTGCATGGCAAGTTCGCGGGTTGGTTCAAGGATGATTGCACGAACATGGTCGCTTTCTTCACGAAGAGACTGTACCAAAGGCAAACCGAAAGCTGCGGTTTTACCAGTTCCTGTGCGGGCACGTGCAATAACGTTTGCTTCGCCATTCAAAAGGCGAGGAATTGCAAGAACCTGAATTGGTGATGGAGTTACAAAGCCTTTCTTTTTGATTGCTTCGAGTGTAATTTCATCCAGACCTAAATCTTCAAAGGCGATTGTGTCATTAGAAACGCTTTCGCTAGAAAAGCTTTCTACTTCATTTTCTACTGTCTGGATTTCTTCATTTTCATTCATTATGTTTCCCCTGCGCAATAATACGCTACATGAAAATTGAGTACCGCATAACGAACCGTATCAGGATGATTAATTATCCTTTTTCCCCTTGTACCCTGCAAGGCACTATCCCTGTTGCGGTAACAAGAATCATGTTTTCTCTAATATAAGTTTGCATAGTTTACAGTTTTTTAACATTCTATGCAAGTATTTACAGTATTTTCATTTTTAATATCTTTTTTTTGTATCATTTTCGTTCATAATGATTCTCCATTTAAGAAATCAAGAGCGTAAATTTGTTTGATTCCATCATGATAAATAAGAGGTGCATTATCCAATGTAATCAAAGTTTTTGGAAAGTTATCTTTTACGGCAATAAGTGGTCTTAATTCCCTTTTTAAAGTCGCCTCATCACGTACTGAAAGCGAAACTTGAATGTAATTAAGAACTCCGGCTGTTTGTTCTATGAAATCAATTTCCATATCATCTATTTTTCCAACATACAATTCATAACCGCGACGCAACAATTCAAGAAAGACTATGTTTTCAAGAATATGACCTTCATCCCTACCTCTAGCACCAAGCATAAAAAAGCGAAGCCCCATATCTACAGCATAATACTTTTCCAAAGTTTTTAGAGTTTCTTTACCACGTATATCATAGCGATTTAGTTTGTAAAAAAGATATGTCTCGCATAATGCAGAAAGACAATTAGCTATTGTTGCAGAAGATGTTTTTCTACCGCTTGAAACAAAGGTGTCACAAATTTTTTTGGGAGAGAGAAGATTTCCAGTATGAACAAGTGCAAATTTAACAATCTTTTCAAGAAGGATTGTATCAGCAATTTTTTTTCGCTGCTGAATATCT
>CAMVEQ010000069.1:0-16885 GCA_947166545.1 uncultured Treponema sp.
AAGTTTTACCTCTATATTTCCGCATGATGTCTGAACCTGACGCTCCTTGTGGTATCCGTTTCTAACGACGAGTCTGTTGCCCTTATCATCGACAACAGAACTTATATTGTCCAAAAACTGCTGTACTTCATCCGCATAAATAGATTCTATCAGTTTCCGGCTTTCTTCTCTAATTTTTTCTTCAAGAAAATCAAAGCAAAAACTGTTTTCTTTTTCTGTTTCAAAGTGTATAATGTTATTCATAAGAGGTTTCCTTCGGTTTGTTGTTTTGTGGTAAAAACATTTTATCCGATTCAAACCTCTTTTTCTATTCATGCTTCCTTAAGCAATCCACAACTTTTGATTATAACTCCAAAAGGACACATAGAGGGATTTTCTAATGTTGCAGTTGGAGCAAAATACAAAATATTCATACAACTTCACTATTATATTTTAAAATCATTTTTTTCTTTTAGTTTTTTATATAATCGGGTATTTTTTAAGTTTTTACCTGTTATTTTATTTAGCCATTGAATAATTAATTTAGATAATTTTCTAATAAACAATTTTGTTTTAGGTTCTAAGAAAAAATGATATCCCCTAAAAGTTCCGTAACCAGCTGCATTTTTGTAAAAACTAGAAGAAGTTTTATAATATTTAAATTTTATTCCAGCATTATTAAAATAATATCCAATCTTCTCTGCATCATCTTTTGGACGGGCTTTTAGATTTTCATTTAAGATAAGATTTATAATCTCCTCATGAGTATTTGGCATATATGCAACGTCTAGTTTTTCATAAATTGCATTTGAACAACAAATAGAAGGTTTTCCCCAATAAGTCGCTTCAATTCCCATCGTTGAATTAAAAGTAACAACAACATCAGCATTGAACAAAAGACTATAAGAACTAATTGGAGACTCTGCAGGGATTAAAAATGTATTTGCAAAATTTATTGAACGTAATTCACGTCTTTGTTGGTTATCCATATCCTTTAGATGTGGATGCTCACGAATAAAAACACCTAGTTCTTTATATTTTTCAAGTTCTTCACAAATTCTTTTTATACCATCATATTGAGATTTATACATCTTGTAGGTATATTCAGGTCCAGAATAATCAAATTCAAAAGAAGAAGAATTGTATATTACAATTCTTCTTTTGTAAGAAAAAAAATTCTCTGGCATTAAACCTTGTATTTGATTTTGAGTAAAAGTATAATTATTTAGTTTTTTGCCAGATACTTTTCTATAAAAAAAATCTTTCGCAATTTTTTTCTTTTTCAGAACAGATTTTTTTTTATCATTCCATTCATTTTTTACATTCCTGCACCACGAATCAGGAGCAAAAACAGAATCTGTTATTATAAATTTATTTCTTGCTCCACCCTGCTCATGAACAAAAACAGGAACTCCCTCGCTTTTTAAAGCTGCTATGAATGTAGCTGAAGAAGCAAGTCTGCCATTATGAATATAACCAATATCAATTTTCGTTGTTTTTAAGAACTCCTTTATTGCATCATACAGCTTTATATTTGAAAAAATAAATTCCTCTGAAAGTTTAGAAATATTTTCAAATCCCAGTTTATCAAATTTTTCTGCCAACGAGGAAAGAATTCCATAACCAATATTATAATCTTCATATTTCAGATTTTTCCCCTCATCTATATTTTTAATTGAGGAAATATAAATATTATTTGGAATTTTATATTTTTCAAAAGGAACAAGATTTATTTTTCCATTCTTTTCTCGTAAAACATTTTTTATTTGTTTTCGTATAGTAATACATTTAGAACAATAATCTTTTGAAAAATCGTACCTAGCGGTCATTTCGCATTGACAAAAAGAACCTTCACAAAAAAGCACATAAATATTATTTCCTTTATCAAGTTCCCTTTGCATAATTTCAAGTTCCCGTTCAAAGCAGGTAGGAAAAACCCCAAACGGGAAAAACAAAACATTTACCATCGATTCATCCTAAAATATTAAGCTCAGAATTCAAACGGACAAGAGAACTTGCACCATAAGTATTTTTTTTCTTTTTTATTATCAAATCTGGAGTAAACTCATCTAGCACACAGAAATCATGAGGAGTCTCAGCCATCAAGGAATCTTCATCCCCCAACCAAAAATATAAAGGATATCGCCCTTGAACCAGTTGCCCCGCTGTTATATCTAATTCAAACTCCAAAATATAACCAGCATCAATATTTTCTTTTTTTAAGCAATGAAAAATTTCAGCGACATTTATACCATTTGATTCATTTTTAAAATACAAACGGAAATACAAACCTAAAATTTTTTTATTAACCTTTATCTGTATTTTTATATTAATAGGCTCATCATCAAAATATGAATTCTTTGAAAAAACAATATCTGTGAATTCCACAGAACCATTTCCACGCTTCAATTTTGTATCATTTTCATCAAGTATCAAGGTTCTATATTTCAATCTAATCTCATCTTCATAAAAATTAATACACTCATTTAAATCTCCTATTGCCTTTACCAAACCTTTTTCTAATACAATTCCTTTATTACAAAGATTTTTTACATGCGTTATATTATGACTAACAAAAAGTACAGTTCGTCCCTCTCCTGCACTCAAATCATTCATTTTTCCAATAGCTTTTTTCTGAAAAGCAGCATCACCAACAGCAAGAACCTCATCTGCTATTAAAATATCACTATCCAAATGAGCAGCAACAGCAAACGCAAGACGCACATACATTCCACTCGAATATCTTTTTACAGGAGTATCTATATAATCTTTTATTTCACTAAATTCTATAATTTCATCAATTTTTTTATCAATTTCACTTTTTTTCATTCCAAGAATAGAACCATTCAGATAGACATTTTCTCGTCCTGTCATTTCAGGATGAAATCCTGTGCCAACTTCCAAAAGGCTTGAAATACGTCCATTTATCTTTATAGTTCCCTCTGTAGGAACCGTAATACCACTTAACAACTTTAATAATGTAGATTTTCCAGCTCCATTATAACCAATTATTCCTACGCGATCACCTTTTTTTATTTCAAAATTTAAATCTTTTAGAGCCCAAAAACCTTCAACAGAAGAATCATAATTGTCACCTATTTTTGCATGAGGATCCTCTTTTCCTTTTTTACGTGCCCACCAAGACTGAATATCACGAAACAATGTCCCATTATTTATTACCCCAAGGCGATAATATTTACTTAAATTTTCAACTCTTATTGCAACATCATTCATATTCTATAATATCCATAAATATCACTAAATAACGTCAACAAAATTTCTTTCATTTTTACTAAAAAGTATCAATCCCAAAAATGTAAAGCAAAATGTCATCCCAATGCTTATACATATCATACACAAAGGCACAGAACCAGCTCCATACAAAATTATCCTAGAAAGCTCCATAGGTGCACTCATAGGATTTATAAAAAAAAGCCATCTAAATTTTTCAGGCGTTTCATTTAAAGGATAAACAACAGGGGTAGCATACATTGCAAGCTGAATACCAAAATTCAATATATGTATTAAATCACGATATTTTGTAGTAAGAGAAGAAACTATAAGTCCAATACTTACACCCATAGCACAAATCCAAACAACAATAAATGGAAATAAAAATATCTGTATAGAAATATTAATATGAATTCCAGTAAGTAAAAAGTATAAATAAATGACAATCAATAGAGAAAACTGTATTAACAATTTTATAACTTGCCCAGCAGCAAGACTTATAGGTACTGTTAAACGAGGAAAATAAACCTTGCTAAAAATTCCTTGATTATGAATAAATACATTAGAAGCACCTGTAAGGCACCCAGTAAAAAAAGTCCAAAGCATTGTTCCTGCAAAATAAAAAAGAATAGGAGGTATTCCGTTAGTACTAATTCCTGCAAGTTTCCCGAATATAAAAATATAAACAATTGATGACATAACAGGCTGAACAAGATACCACAAAGGTCCCAATACAGTTTGTTTGTACTGAGTAATAAAATCTCGTTTTATAAACTGCCGTATCAAATCTTTATAAGTAATGACATCCTTAAGATGTAAATCCAAAAGATTATGTTTTGCAGAAATAACTTTTGTCCATTGTTCCATATCTATTTTCCCAATACTCAATTATTTTTTTTATTTCCAATAAAATCAAACACGGATGTCATTTCTGTATTTCGAACATCTTCTCCAGCAAGAAAGAACACCTTTGAGTTGCCATCCATTCCAACATCTTCATTGTGCAAAGACTTCTTTTCAAACTGCATATTATATTTCTGGCAGGAATATTCCAATAAAAAGTCTATATTACTGTTTCCAGCAAGAACAATCTTTGTATATCCGTTATGCTTCAAGATGCAAACATTTTTTTCTATAACAGAACCATATTCCTTCATCAAAGAAAAGGTTTTACGCATGTAATTCGCTGTATTCAAAGCAATTTGATGCACTCCTTCTGGTGTAAGGGCATATCGCACAGTCTTGCGGTTTATTCTGTGCATAAGAATCCAACCTTTATCAGCGAGTTTCCCAAGCCAAGCATTAGTCATTCCCAAAGAGATTCCCTGCTTTGCAGCAATCTCACGTTGTGTAGCCTTAGGATTTTCAGAAAGCGTATCATTCAAAGATGATAAGAATGTAATATCAAAATCACGGTACATTATGAAATTTTACAGATTTAAATAAATTTTCATCAATAGCACATAACTGTGCCTCTTGCAAAGAGAAAGGAAAAACGCCACAAAGGACGCTATCAAGTATAGAAAGCCCCGCAACCACAGGTACAGAAAAACTTAATATAAAATAGAATATAAGATTACATTGACAAAGTCAATACAAGATAACAAATTTACTCAGAACAATATAATACAAAATCATCAATCGCAGAATCTTTCATCACATTTTTTAAATTTTTAACTCCGAAAGATTTTTGAATGCTGATTTTTCAAAACCTCTGGTCATTTCATTTTTCATATAGATTCCTCCTATAATACAACTATAATAATTCCTAAGATAATAATAATAGACCCGATTATTCTTTTTACAGTTATTTTCTCATCAAAGAAAATACATCCGAATACAATAGAAAGAACATAGGGCAGAGTTTCCGCGATCGGAGTCATTACTGTCATGGGGATAAAACGCAGAATATATATGTTTGCAAAAACAACTGCGAAAAACAAAAAATATGCAAGCACAACCAACACATTTAAATATTGTCTTACAAAAGAAGTATACTCTTTTTGAGCAGCCTTCTTTAACAGCACCTGAGAAACAGCAGAAACAAAACAACTTGCAATAAGAAGCAGAATATAAAAAAACTTACTATTCATTTCTTGACTCCATGACAACAAGTCCCGTTAAAATCAGCGCAAGCCCTATAAAAAATTTTATGCTAAGAGATTCGCCAAAAAAGCAGACTGCCCACAAAGTCCCAAAAACAAGAACTATCGGCTTGTGGGACATTGCAACGGAAAGCTCTATCTTTTTTAAAACCTGCTGCCATAAAACTGCATAAACTCCAAGCACAAAGATTATGCCACACAAGCATAAGATGTACGGAACAGAAAGCATGTCATACCTCGAAGCAAGCTTTGAAAAGAAACCTGAGAGAGAATAAATAAAAAAAGCAACGTACATCAAAATAAAGGCAGATTTATTTTTCATCTTCAATATTTATCGTATTTCTAATCACATACTGTGGCGATTTGTTCAAACAAATGTAAATGCGTCCTATATACTCTCCAATTAGTCCAAGCATAAGCATTAACATTCCGCCTATAAAAAGAAGGACACACATTATTGAACTATATCCCATAGGTATTTCTGGATATAAAATCTTTTCTAGAATAATATAGATTGTATATATAAAACCAATACCAGCTATCACACTTCCCATAAAAGTTGCAACACGTAAAGGTTTTACAGAAAAAGCCGTAAGCCCATTTGCAAAAAGCGAAAATGATTTTCTAAATGTAAAACCTGTTGCGTTATCATCCCCTCGTTCACGTTCCTCCATTTGTATCATTTTCACACGTCTCGTTATACGAAGAACAAGGCCTTCCAAATATGGGTATGGATTTGTATAAGAAGTCATTTCTTTTGTAAGAAAATATTTCTGTGCAGAAAAATTTTCAAATCGCAAAGAATGAGGCTTACCTATCATTATGCTAGACATAGTAGTATTCACAAAAGATCCAAATTTCTTAAATAACGACTCCTTCTTTTTCGCATAAACAGCTGTCGCTAAGTCACATTCATCTTTTTCAAGAGAGTCTATCAATTTCCAAAGTTCATAAGTTGGAGACTGAAAGTCATCATCAAGATTTACAGTATATTTTCCTCGTACAACCGAATATCCTGCAAGTACAGCAGCGTGTTTACCCATGTTTTTTGCAAAGTTTACAACTTTAATTTTTTTATTTTTCTCTGCAAGTTTTACAAGAACTTCATAAACATTATCTGGAGAACAGTCGTTTACACATATAATTTCATAATCCCACTCTTGTCTCTGTAAGACAGTCGTAATAATCTCATCAATTACTTTATTGATTGTCTTTTCGCTTCTGTAACAAGGAATAACGAACGATATTAAATTCTCTACGTATTTATTTGCCATTTTTTTTATCCTTTTATATCAATTACCCGACTCATCTGCATAATCAAATCATACCCATCCCAAACAAAGCCAAAGTCAGCAGTTTTTCCGACAGGTACAATTCTATCTATGCCACAAAGTCCGTTATCAATTATAAAGCCTCTCAATTCTTCAGGATTCATTCCTAAATATGATAAGGTTTGAAATTTATCTGTAATGATTGCTGACAAAGAATCAAGCGATTCGGAGTTGCATTCCAAATATAATCCGCCAGCACAAGTATAATTGGTAATATTCTTTGGAAGAGCAGAAAGTTTTATTCTCGTTATTAAATTATCTTTGCCGGATTGAATTTCAGCATCATCAAGCTCTACAGCACATTTATATTGTGCTGTTAGCTTATCAACAGCAAGAATTGGAGCCAATTCATATTTATCGCTTAGGTTATCATAAATTGCAGACCAGAATTTTTCTTTTGCTTTTTCACAAGTCTCATTCGTTCCAATCCAATAAATAAATCTTGGAGAAGAACATGCATTCTGATCATAAAGATATGTATCGTTATAAAATCCCTGTGCAATATTTTTTAACTCATTCTGTTCCAAAACATATTTTGCATTAAAAACAGCAATTGAATACCTGTCTGCAAAAGTAATTTCGAAAGCTCTTGGTTTCAATGGTGATTTTCTAATTTCTGCAATTGTATTATCACCACCCCATACAATGCGAACATCAGAAAGAAGTGAAAGATTTGTGGTTATCTCCTGATTATGCCCATACATCACAACAGAAAAGATGTTTTTGATATCCGAAAACTTTTCCTCGCTAGCAACCAGATTAAAAGCGCGGCAAACAATTCTTGTTTGTGGAAAATCTTTAGATGATGCACGGACAATACAACGATTTCCAGCAAGTAATCCTGCAACAAGTGAATACGCAAAATTTATAGGAACATTAGATGGTGCAATATGAAAAGTAACTCCACGTCCTAATCTGCCTTCAAGTTTATCAACATAATTTTTCTTAATTGAAGAGATGCTTGCTTTGCGGCAGAAAAATCCAAATGTCACTACATCAGAATAAGTTTTAGCCTCTGCATCCTGTAATATTTTTTTAGAAACTTCTTCCAAGAAATTACAGATTATTTCATCAAAAGGAACAAAGGATTTATGAGAAACAACATCCGAAATGTTTTCCGAATTAGGGAATAAAAATGTTACATCATTAAAATTTTGCTGCATAAGTATCACTACATCCCCTTATTTCCGCATTTTTAATTCTTCCGTTTATCTTAAAGTATTTTCCCTTACGTCCACACGGGCAGTCATCTTCTCCAAGAACAATTCCTGTATCTTCTGTCAGAAGAACATGTCCTGGATAACTTTCCGGCAAAACAGAAACAACTTCTATTATGCCCTCTTCTCCATAATCACAAATAGAAAAATCTTTAGGTCTCCTGCAAATTACATCAGAAAAAATACTTGAATGAAGATGACCACATTCACATTCAACATATATAGTCCCAGTCTGTTCTACCATTCCATAATAGTCATAAACTTTATTAATTCCGCAAACATCATACAAAGCTTTCTTAAAGTCTGTAGGACTTACAGCTTCACTGACAAGTTTTTTCCATCCACCCCCATGAATTAAAACACATTTAGATAAATCAAAAGATATTCCTCGATACTTTAATTCCTTATAAAAATGCTGCCAAATCATGAATGTAAAACCGAAAAGAAATATTGTTTCGCCTTTATGCTTTTCAATAAATGCTTGAATAGCATCTATATTCAGTTGCATGTTTTCATCAAGCGCATAAAGTCTGTCTGTACCAAAAATCGAAAATCCTAATACTCCTGCTCCTCTTGCAGAAAACATTGCCCTGTCTTTTATTACAGCAGAAGAATCAAGAATCAACATTGGAACACGCTGCTTTCCAAGGAACGAGGAAACTATTTTTATAAGTATCTTAGACTGAGTAGAAGAAGTCTGTTTATCAAGAAAGATTTTCGAAACCTGTTGCCCTGTTGTCCCTGAACTTGTGAGTGTTTTTACAATATCTTCCTTTGCAATAGATTTTAATTCATAATTTTTAAAAAGGCGAACCGGTAAGAAAGGTATGTCTGCATAATCTGTAATTTTATCTACGTCAAAATTAAGAGAATCCAAAATCTTTTTATATTCAGGACAATGCTCATAATTGTGTTTCGTAAGAGCTGTCAGGTGTTTATTTAAAAATGCTAACTTCTCATCCTTAGTAAGAGAATATGGCGATATATTCATTTCTTCATCAGAAAGCATTAATCATTCCTCATTCTACAGGTAAATCTTTATAAAGCACTTTTCCAGATTCGTTTCGTGGAATATTAGGCACTGTTATTATCTTAAATGCAATAGCATTAAATTTTAGCTTCTCGGTTAAGAAAACAAGCACATTATTCTTTGCATTTTCATCTGTTATATAAACACACATCTTGTCATCAACACCTGAACATACACATTCAAAAGTTGTAAATTTAGCTTTTAATAACTGCTCAGTTTCATCAAGATTAACCCGATTACCAAAAATCTTAAGAAAACGTTTTTTTCTTCCTACAATAAAGAAATATCCATCCTTATCAAATTTAGCCATATCACCAGTTTCAAGCAGCCCGTGTCGTTCATCGTCCTTTGAAAGATCTTCTCCACATTCAGCATATCCAAGAGTTACGTTGTCACCAGTATAAACAAGCTCTCCAATACTTTCAGACTCTGTAATTTCCTTACCATCAACATCAATCAAACGAAACTTACCACCAGGGATAGCAATTCCCATGCTTCCTGCTTTTTCCAAAGCCTTTTCAGCAGGAAGATACCCCATACGAGGAGAAGCTTCTGTCTGGCCATACATAACAAAAAACTTCTTACCAGCTTCAATTGCCCATTTTGCAAACTTTTCATGTAACAGAGGTGATAATTTTCCACCAGCCTGAGTAATATATCGTAAACTCGGTAAGTTCATACGTTCAAAACGGAGTCGATTCAACATTTCGTAAGTATATGGAACACCATCAAAACTTGTTGCCTCAAAATTTTTAAGCTGCTGCCAGAATTCTTTCTGCATAAGTCCTTTTTCTGTAAGAATCAAGGAACCTCCTGTCCATAAATGCGTATTGATTATTGAAATACCATAAGTATAGTTCATAGGAAGAACAGTAATCGCACGGTCATTTTTATCAATTCCAAGATATTCAACAATAGATTTAGTATTAGCTTCTATATTTTTATAACTCTGTCTTACAAGCTTTGGACTTCCTGTAGAACCGCTGGTTGTAAGTAAAAGCGCAAGATTATCATTAAGAGGATAAACAGAATTGTATGGAGTTCTTAATAGCGTATATCCAAGATTTTCATACACAATCTTGCAGTCAGAAAACTTCAGTACCATATCAGACGGGAGATTAATATAGTCAGGCTTGTATGTGTCTATTAATTCCTGCAACAGTTCATCATCCAAATCTGATTTTAACATCAGTGGAACAATTCTTGCATTTAAAAGACCTGCATAAGCAACAAGGGAACCTATTTCATTTCTACACAGGTTAAACACCAAACAACGCTGTTTTACATTGGCAGTAAGAAGAGAGCAGTATCGAGCAAAAATTTCATAAGTGATTTTTTCGCCACTTTCAGTTATAACGGCGATGTTATCCTTATATTTATCTAAATTCCACATACAGAATTATTTTAGTATATATAACTAAAAATATCACCCGATAAATCGTTTACAAGTTGTATATATACTCTGCATTAAGTAATCATACACGCCTTATCCACAAACAAAGCATTACAAAATTACCATCCATCTGTCAATTATTACCATTATAATACCAACAACTTGACAACACACAATATTTAGTGCATATTTATTACCAGAGGTTAGTTACATGGATGACCACATTTTTGGAAAGATTGTTAAGAAGAAACTTATTGAACGGAATATGACACAGAAAACCCTTGCGGAATAGCTGCAAATTGACCCAACATTAAACAGAATAGCAGAAATCCTTGAAATGCAACCTCAGCAACTTTTGGGAACTGATGATCCTGATGTCCTAATCTGGCACTACCACCACCTTGAAGGGTCAGAGATTGACATTGATGAAGGTCTGCAGCAGGCACTAGTACAGGGGCGTGAAAAATCGTTTATCTATCCGATTTTGAGGAAGTATTACAGTAAAGGAGAAATGCAGGAACTTTTAGACAGCTACGATTTAGCAGGAAAAACAGTTAAGGAAGTCTGGCCACAGGATAGAACAAATGAATCAGTAACTAGAAAAAATACAGAAAAACGATTTACAGTTTGCACCCCTGCACAAATAAACCTAGTTCCGCCAGAAAGTCTTTTTGAAGGGGCAAGTACGGAAGAAAAAAAGGAGCTTCTGAAGCTTTATTTTAACAGGTTAAAAGAAATCGTAGAAATTACAAACCGGTAATTTTTGCGTTAGTTCCGTTGGAACTGGGAAAATATGCTATGGTAAAACACCAAGGAGAAGTCAATAGAGTGAAATTCAAGACATTGAAACGTGCGAATCCACTTAATCGAGAAGAAGCACTGTACTACCCAGCCCCAGTCTTTGGAGAACAGATTGGGGAAGACGAACTTACAGAAGAGATCTCTTATGCAAGTTCCGTAAACCAGTCTGATGTACGTTCAGTTCTTTCAAACCTGCTTGAGATTCTGCCTCGTCATCTTATGCACGGCGACAGCGTAAACCTCGAAAAGTTCGGCATCTTCCGCCTTAGCTTTGAAGCAACAGGTTCAGAAAAAGAAAAAGATGTTACAGCACAGAACATCACCCGTCCCAAGATTTTATTCCGTCCATCTACCAAACTTAAGGCTAAAATCTTAAAGACAAGCTTTGTCCACCAGTAAAAACAAATGACTGCAGGGCTCACAGCATTGAGCCAAACTTCCTTTGTCAGATCCATCCATTATACCACATAGGCAGAATCAAGGCAAAGGATTTTTTTTATGTCATCAACAGATTTACGCAAAAGATAAACCGATTTATCTTTTGCGTAAAGTAGAATATCCTTTACATAACGGTAGTATAGGCAAAGGATATTTTGATTTATGAAAAGGGTAAACAGATTTATCTAATCATTCAATGAAAACTTATCTAATTTCAACACTAATTTTCCCATCTACCATAATATCGCTTAGGATGAACGGTTTTCCGTGTCCTGGAAGAATAATCATATTAGGCTTTAAAGTTTTTTCAAAAAATGAAAGAGTCTCGTCAATATATGCAGTTTTATTACCTTTAGGAAAGCTTACTATTACAGGATATTCTTTTAATAATGAATCGCCTGTAAAGGCGTATTTATTATCCATGACAATAAGGGAACTGCCTTCTGAATGTCCGCGTATTGCACAAAAGTCAAACTCATGGTTTTGCCATGAATAATGCATAGATTTTTCATATGTGATATCAGCATTATATGTTGTCCAGACATAATCTTTTTGAAACTGTTCAAGGATATTCGTTCCATTTTTTCGGTCTTCTTCTTCAATCTTAAATGACAATAGCAATGGACGAGTACTTTTCTTACATGAAATTTTTTTTGCACATGTCTCAGAACAAATAATTTTACAATCAAAATTTTTAATAAACCACCATATTCCTGATATATGATCTGAATGTTCATGAGTAAGAATAATTAAAATATCATGAACGTTACTCTGAACCAGCAATTCCATTATCTGCTCATTCTTATGAGGATCAATTATTACAGCTTCATTATTTGATATTAATAGATACATATTTGAATCTATAAACTCATATACTGAAGAATATAATTCTATATCAGAAAATGGTAATTTATTCATTTACATAATGGGTTAAAACTGAATATTATATTTTGAAGAAAGTATTTCTTTACCTTTTTCAAAAGAACTTAAATCAATAATATCATCAGCTTCCATCATAATGTCAAAAGCATCTTCAATTGCGGCTACCAATCCCATGTGTCCTACAGAATCCCAAGCAGGTATATCCTGATATTTAAGTTTTCCAGCTTCTTCTGCAGATAAATTAAAAGTCTCTGTAAATACATTCGTGTATTTCTCTAAATTTGTCATATTATAACCTCCTATGACTATTCAACATCTTCTAAACGAATCATATAATCCGCTTTTATATCTTTTTTGAGCTTTTTACCCACTAAGGTACTAGCATCAGAAGGTGAAATTCCATCACCAGGCCTTTTATAATCAAAATCGGATAATTCCAAAATCTTTCCGACAGGCAAATCTTGTTTTGTAATAACGCTTCGCCGCATTTTCAAAATCATTTCTTTTTCTTTTTCAGATACAGAACGATTTCTTGAACCAAGTGAATTTGCTACATTGGCACAACAATCTATCATTTTCTTGAATTCATCAGGCTCTGTTGCCATCTGATTATCCATGCCAATTTTTGATTTATCCAAAGTAAAATGTTTTTCAATCACACATGAGCCAAAAGCCGTTGCCGCACATGGTATTTCATAACCAAGAGAATGATCTGAAAAACCTATTGGATAATCAGAATATTGCTCCCGTAAAGACAATATATTATTCAAATTAATGTCTTTGTAATCTACAGGATAAACAGATATACAGTGAAGCAAAATAACTCTGTTATTGCCTCTTTCTTTGATAAGGGTCATAGCTTTATTTATTTCTTCGTATGTACTCATTCCGGTAGAAAGAATAATTGCTGTATCTTTCTTTGCAATGTATTCAAGAAATGAATAATTATTTATATCCATACTTGCAATTTTAATAAATGGAACATGTCCTTTTTTCAGAAGAAAATCAACTTCCTTTGTTGAGTAAGGAGTAGATGCAAATGCTATCCCTGTTTTATTACAAAAATCTATAATATCAAGAAACTGATCTTCAGAAAAAGCAAATTTGCTTACAATTCTCTTTGAAATAGGATTTGCATCATAATAAGTTTTAGAATAAAGACTTTCTGCAGACCATGACTGAAACTTAACACAATCAGCACCGATTTCTTTCGCTTTTAAAATCATTTGCTTTGCAGTCTCTATATTACCATTGTGACTAGAATTTGCTTCAGCAATAAAATAAGGTTTTGAATAATCTTCAATAATTTTACCATCATTAAGAATTACTTTTGCCATATCATCTCCTTACAGAATGTTTCTCTATCCATAAATGGTGCCTGATCCTCCATAGGCCGTCTTTCAAAACCACCCTTGTCACTTCGAGCAATAGAAGTATGAAGATATGGTTGTTCCGCAACTGCCATTATCTCACAAAGAATAGGTCCACCCATTTGGAATAACTCAGCAAGCTTTTCAGACAGTTCCCCATTTTTCTCAATCTTCATATATCCAAAACCAAAACATTCAGAAACTTTTTTCCATTCAGGTGTATTAACACCATTTGAAGGGTCTGTACCGATTATTCTGGTTCTGAATAAATCTTTCTGTCGTTTTCTGATAACAGCGTAAACGTTATTATTTACCACAATTATTTTTACAGGAAGCTTATTGAATGAAATCGTTTGAAGTTCCTGAAGATTCATCATAATTGAGCCATCTCCAATTACAGCGACAACAGGACGTTCATTATCTGATGCAACTGATGCTCCTACTACTGCTGGTAAGGCAAATCCCATTGTTCCTTGCATAAAAGGATGAATACAAGATTGAGACTCCTTTAACCTTACATTTGAAGGAATTATAAGTTCCTCAAAACCAGCATCAGATATTAAAATACTTTGTTCTTTTAATGTATCAGAAAGCTTGCCTGCAAGATTATACAAATCAACAGGAGATGATGCATCGTAATTAGCTTTTGTCAAAGAAATATTATTCTTCCAATGAATGCATTTTTCTACCCATTCATCCGATGTTTTTTTTATTTCTGTTTCATTTAATTTACAAAGTACATCTTTTACATCAGCTTTTATTATTCTATCATATTCAATATTTCCCTTTTTAGTTTCGTTTTCATCTATATCAACTAGAATCTTTTTTGCTGTATGTGCAAACTTATCATATTCACCTCCTGTAACCATAGAAGGCATACGACATCCTAGTATCAAAAGCAAATCACAATTCTGTACAGCAAAATTTGCCTCACGAGAACCTCCAAGACTCGATACACAGCCAATAGAATATTTTTGAGACGACGGGTAAGCATCTACAGCAGAAGGTGCATAAACAACAGGTATTTCAGTTTTCTCTATAAATGCCTTAAAATCAGATTTTACCCCCGAAACTTCTAATCCTCCACCAATAAGACAAATAGGTCTTTCAGATTCTGCAAGTGATTTTTTTATATAACTAATATCAGTATAAGATATTTCTAAATCTGTTTTTACAGGTACATTAAAATGTTCAAGACCTTCTTCCTCTATCCGTTTATCCTGTACATCAAGAGGTATATCTATCCAAACAGGACCTTTAATTCCTTCATCAGCTAAATAAAAAGACTTTTCCAATTCAAAAGCAATTTTTTCAGGCTCGGTTATCATTACAGAATACTTGGTTATCGACTGCATTATTGGAATAATATCAGC
Organism: uncultured Treponema sp.; assembly: GCA_947166545.1. Classification (GTDB taxonomy): domain Bacteria; phylum Spirochaetota; class Spirochaetia; order Treponematales; family Treponemataceae; genus Treponema_D. The sequence continues at coordinate 15,151 of CAMVEQ010000069.1, forward strand.
CTCTTGCGAACCGTATGTACGAATCGGAAGCTTTGTATATCTTGTATTTTCAGATGTTGGATTATTACCTGATATAAACACGACAGGAACATGATCCTGCCATGCATTCAAAACACCAGTCACGCAGTTTGTGGAAGCACATCCGGTAGATACAAGAGCAGCTCCATAAGCTTTTCTTACTTTGGAGTAAGCATATGCTGCATACGATATAGCCTGCTCATTATGCATTGAAAGAGATTTTAATTTTTCATTTTTTGCAAGCGCATCGGTCAGAAAAAGGATTCCTCTTCCAGTAATAACAAAAACATCTTCTATACCTTTTTCTGAAAGAAACTGCATTACATAATCTGCAACTCTAATCATAATTATTTTTGTAAAGGCTTATACTGATTCAAAACATCAGGTATTGCGACTGTAAGTTCAATTGAACAGGCAAATTCACCGTTAATTGTTCCAACAGATTTTCCTTTTGCAACTCCACGACTATAAAATTGCAAATTGGATTCAATATCTACCCTATCACCAGGTATAATTTTTTTCTTAAAACAAGCATTACTAATGTTTACAAATGCCGTTTTCTTTCCCTTATTCTCTGGAATTGTCAGAAAACTCATTAAAAACATCTGGGTAAGCATTTCTACCTGAACGAACCCAGGAACATTTGGTTCATCTGCAAAATGTGCTGGAAAAAACCATTCATTAAAAGAAAAGTTTTTATACCCCTTAGCATATTTACCAGGCATTGCTTCATTTACAAAGTCAATAAAAAGTACTGGATATCGATTCTGCTGATACTCTTGAATCTGTATTACATCTAAATTTGTTAACAGATTATGCTGCATAAAATTCCCCAATACAATTTTACTATAGTTTCAATCATAATAAACCTCTATGCCTAACAAATACAGATGTAATATTTGAAACTTGCATTCCAAAATATTCCCAAATTTTTATTATTGAGTAATTATTCGAAGACACCGTTGCCTCCCATATATTAATACCTTGAACATCTGATATATTTTTAAAAATTGCGGCTCCCCAATACAATCCTATTGGTTCATTCTGAAATTCTTTAAAAATTCCACCAATAAGTCCATGTGAAAGCTGTCCATCATGTTTGTTTAAATTAAAAGCAACGATTTTACCATCTTTTCTCATAACTTGCATATGTGTATTTAGATTATCTTTTAGGTCTAAAAGCCAGTTTGCATAACGAAGATTTGCAATTTCATTATTGAAAAAGGGATCAACTGCAATTCTATCAGTATGAAAAATTCCTTCTTTTATTTTAGATGCAATAAAAGCAAACATTTCGGAAGAGTTATTTGTCTCAACGATAAACTTTTTATTTCTTTTTAACAAATTTTCTGCTTCAGGCAGTATTTTTTTTATATTACCCAACATTGTAAATTGATTTTCAACAAATCTAAAATCATTATCCTCGGCAAACCAAACAAAATTAATTTTGTTTGCTGGAATTTTTAAAACCGCATACTCTGAATCTACAGAGTTTAGCTTTTGTTTAAAATCATCTAATGTATCATTGTTTTCAAGAGTAATCTCTTGCGTAGTAACACCTAAATTTCTTTTTTCCCAAGGAGCGTTGATAATTTTCATATCTTTACTTTTCCTTTTATTAGTTCCGAATAAATCATTTTTAATACTCCAATCTATACATAGTAATTTTCTTGGTTTTGTCAAAATATTATATGTTTTTGTATTTTTTTTTTGGGGT